>CAYJVD010000045.1:0-5208 GCA_964373585.1 uncultured Candidatus Saccharibacteria bacterium | reverse complement strand
CTTCCGATCTTTTGAGCTTTGAGCTTGGCGTATTCCGGTCCCTCGCCGATAAGGAGAAGTTCCGCTTTTCCCAACCGCCATCTGATTCCCCTAAAAACCTTGATCAGTCTTTCTAGATTTTTATATCTGACGAAACGTCCCGCAAACAAAATAGAGCCATCGCCAGTTTGGCATTCCTTGAGGGGAGAGATGGGATTCGAAATGATTGAGATTCTGCTTCCCTTTAATCCATAATATTTTTCATAGATGTCAGCCAGGGTCGAGGCTGGCACAATTATACGATCGCCATTTCGCAAAACAAATCTGATCACCCTGAATAAAAGACGGCGCTTATGAAAACCTCCTTCATAATATTCTCTCATGGATAAATCCAGCCCCTCTCTTTCAGCCACCCGCTCCCAGAGAAGATCGCCCCCGATCCGCATAACCATTTTTTTACCAAGAACTTTTTTAATCAAAAGCGCGGGAAAGCCAGAGGCCGTGGCATCGTGGGCATAGATAATCTCGCTTCTTTTAGCGATCTTAAGCAATCTCCAAAAATAGATGAGATGTCTTAAGCCGAAAGGTATCCTCCGGAGCGGGGTGTAGCTGATCGTTTCTACCTTAAATCCTGTCTCTTTCAGACCAGAAACAAGCTTGCTCGCATGCAAAGCGGGACCACCGATATCTGGCGGTAAGATAGAAGCGGCCATAGCTACGGCCGGATATTTTTCCATGATGCGCGCGATAACCCGCTCGCGCATGCTAGTTGCCACTATTTGCCAATCGTATTTTTGTAAAACAAGCGACTTGGCGTTCTCGGTAACCCTTTTCACCAACTCCTTATCTTCAAAAAGGAGTTTGATCTTCAGGGCTAGGTTTTCCGGATCTTTCACTTCGCAAAATAGCCCAGTCTCCTTATCTTCCAAGAAATCTGGGATGCCGCCGACCGCGGTTCCGATAATGGGAACGCCTGCGGCCATGGCCTCCAAAAAAGCGTTGCCTAAACCTTCAGAAATTGACGGTCGCACAAAAATATCGCTGGCTTTCAAATATTTAGGCAAAAGCTCATGGCCAATATTGCCTAAAAATAAAACTCTAGCGTCCACTTCAAGCTCCGTGCTCAAACTTTTTAATTCTGTTTCAAGCGGACCTGTACCCAAAATAAGCAGTCTCACATCTTGAGGTAAGATTTTCAACGCGCGCAGACAATCATCAAGGCCGTTCTTCGCCACCAGCCTCGAGACCGTAATCAGATAGCGCCCTGTTGATTTGAAAAGCTTGTCAAATTTTTCCCTCAATTCGCCCGTTTCAGACAAGGGATACCCCTTTGAAAAATTCGCCAGATCCACCCCATTTGGCACCACAAGAGGCTGTCCGCTAAACCCCATCTCCTCGCCAAACCGGCCTAGGTAAGAAGAGATGGCGCAAATGACATCGGCCCTTTTAAAAATCTGGCAAAAAACCGGATAAAAAATACCCACTCTTTTTTTGATGTAAGGGATCGGATCGCCTTCTTGTAGCGTCAGCAGGAAGGGGACACTCGGCCGCCTCATTTTGAAAAACAAAGCCGCGAAACCGGCGTAGTTGGCCATGATACACCAGATAAAGTGGTACCCATTTTTTTTGTGGAGCGCAAGCGCCTTTCTAAAAGCCTGCCATACGAAAAAATATTTGGAGCGATGGCCTACCCGATGAACATTGACCCGACCCATCCTTTCTTCTCTGGCATTTTTTTTATCAAAACGCAGCGTGATAAGATCGATCTGCCAATCTTCTGGCAGACGCTCGCATATTTCCCTTACGGCCACCTCGGCGCCGCCTACATAGGGTAAGTAAGCTAGAGAAAAAATTAAGATTCGCATTATTTTACATCGAGCATGCGGCGTAACTCATCCTCGGGAATCTCTTTAATCTTAGGAGCGCTTGCTACAGGAGGAACCGGACTAGCCGCTGGAGCGGATTTGGCTTTTTCTTTCAAGGCTTCGGCTAAGGCATCTCTCAAAGTATTTCTATTTTTATCTTGGCTTTCCTTCTTTTCATCACTCTTAAGTCTCTCAAGAGACAGGCTTTTATTTTGAGGGACCATGGTCGGCCTTTCTTCAAATCTGCGAGGCGGCCTTCCTTGGCTCTCTGGAAAGACAGGACTCTTTGGCATTTCAACAATATGTTTTTCAGCTGGCCTTGGCGCCTGGACTCTTTCAAACTCCCGGCCCCTTGGGGGTAGACGATTAGGTTCGATTCTGTGTGAGACTGCCATGAGCGGCTTCACTGACTCGTGCCATTTCTTAATCTCACTCTCCACTGCGGCCCGAGGCCTGGCATAAGTCATTCTCGAGAAATCTATGATCTCTGATTTAAAAGATTTAACGGGCGGAGCGATGGGGGGTAAAGTAACAGCAGAGAACGGCTGAGAGCCGATGCCATCGATCATAAGCGTCATATAAATCTGGGCGAAACCGAGATTGACTATATCGAGCGCCATGAACTGGGGAGCGAATATCTTCTCCAGTATCTCGGCATCGAACGGACCCACCCGAAAAGCGATAGTGGTGCCCACATTGCCAAAAACGGCATCCCTCACCTCTTCCGGCATCTGTTCGATATACTGATGGGCGATAGTCAGATTAAGTTTATATTTTCTCGCCTCCGACAAAATGTCTTTGAAGGTATCGTTCACGAACGACTGAAATTCATCCACGTAAAAATAAAAATTGGGCAACTTTCTCACTTCGGCGTCGTTTAGATTGGCGCGCGACATGGCGGCCAGATATATTTTGGTAATGAGCATGCCGCCGATTAGATTGGCGTTAATCTCACCCATGCGCCCTTTTGACAAGTTCATGATAAGAATCTTTTTTTCATCCATGATCTTGCGGATATTTAGCGAGCCTTTGGGTTGGCCAATGATATTTCTGATAAGCGGATTGGAAATAAACTGGCCGATTTTGTTCTGGATAGCCGCGCCCGCCTCGGTCATAAACTTGTCAGTATATTTAGCGAATTCATCCACCCAGAAAGCCTTGACGGACGGGTCTTCTACGTTGGCCACCACCTTGTTGCGAAAATCCTTGTCAGCCAACATGCGATTGACGCCGAGCAAAGTGGAGTCGGGATATTCAAGCAAGGCCAAAATAATATTATTCAATATATACTCCATGCGGGCCGACCAGACATCCGGCCAGATTTTTTTAAAAGAAGCCATCAGGCCGTTCGCTACCAAGTGACGCTGATCTTTGCCGATGTCCTCCATGACGTTAAACGAGATGGGGTGCTCAAGATCAAAAGGGGCAAAATAGATTACGTCCTTGATGCGCTCCTCGGGCACATAGTCAAGCAGAAGTTCAGCTGATTTGCCGTGCGGATCTATAAAACCCAAACCTTCGCCATTTTGAATATCTTGAGCCGCCATGTTTTCAAGTAGAGTGGACTTGCCCATACCCGTCTTACCAATGACATACACATGCCGCGTGCGATCTTCGGCCTTAATGCCAAACTTAGTGCGTTTGTTCCTGAAATCCGTCTCCGCAAAATATGTGGTTGTGTTCCTATTGGGTTCCATATGGTTGATTTTTTACCAAATTATATCACTCAATCTATGGCTTGTCGAGTATACCGATTGGATGGGGCCCAGAGGGTCCAGGAAGTGAGACCGGAGTCGTAGACGGCTTGCATCTCTTTGCGCACCATCTCGGCATCGTAGGTGGCCCCCAAATTGAAATCCTGAAGCCATGGCCGCAGTTTCAGCGGACTGGAGCTTGCGGCAACAAGACGACTGACAGCCCGCTCCATGGAAAATTTAATAATCTCGTACGGAACCGCGGCTGGATTAGGATAGCCGTTAAAAGTAGGCGGATAGTGGGAAGGGTAAACCATTGGCATGATGTAATCAAAATACGGAATGGCGTTCTCAAGTATCTGACCGATGTTTAGATCGTCCGTATTGGTGGTAGTCATGCCAAAAAGATCCGCGGACAAGACTGGACGAGCGTCGGTGGTCGAGGCCAATCTTTCATGCAGATATTCGTAGAACTCTCTCATCTGATCCGGTTTCGACTGCAATGTCTGGTCAAAAAAGTTGTAGCTGATATCGGCCATGTTGCCGTCCGATGGGAAACGGATGTAGTCAAAATTGAGCTCGTCGAAACCTAACGCGTAGTAATCCCTGCCTATTTCCACCAGATAATCCCAAACTTCGCTGGAACCGGGATCGAGCCAACTAATGCCCTTCTTATCTCTCCACACTTCCCCATCGCTCGCTCGCTTGACAGCGAGATCAGGTCTTTCCTTTGTCATCTTCATGTCCTGAAAAGCTGATATGCGACCGGCCACATATATCCCCTTATCGTGCAAATATTTTACGAACTGCTTGATATCAGGCGCCCTCTCGTCCGCCACTAACTCTCCCGTATAATCTTTGATATCTATGATAACCGCGTTCAGATCAGTCTCGTCTATCAAATCGACGAGCTCTTGCCGAAAAGCTTTATTGCCCGCCACCCAGCTTGTCATATAAATCCCGTAAAAAGGTTCTGGTGTAGGAAGGTGAGCAATAATTTCTTTATTCTCACTTGGAGTGGTCGTGGCGCTTGCGCTCTCTAATATCGCCTGATATGCAAGTGGGTTCGTAAAATATGGGGAAGCAAAATAGACGCCCGACATCGCTACTGGCAAAAATAAAAAAGGCAAATACCTAGCTTCAACCTGAATCTTTTTCATTGAACATCTTTTCGGAATACGCTTTAGATAAAAAATAAGACAATGTAGCTACAATCAAGCCCGAGGTTGCCGAAAAGAGCTCGCGCCAGCCTCTGGGGAACCCAGAAAACGGCAACAGGAATATCCAAATGCCTAAAAAGATATTGATCCAATTTTTCCAGATGTGTTTCTTTTGCATATCTACTTTTCCACCGGCGCAATTAGTATAACAAATTCTCCCTTGCAAGTCTCAGGAAGATCTTCGGTCACTTCTTCATAGATCTTAGTCAACTCTCGGGCTACCAAAATCTTGCGCTCTGGACCTAGCAACTCCCTTAATCTATTATATGTCTTTTCCACGCGATGGGGTGATTCATAAAAAACTACCAACCGCTTTGATTCCACGATCTCCTTAAACAAAGTCTCCTTGCCTTTTTTATGCGGTAAAAATCCCAAAAATAAAAACTGATCAGCCGAGAGGCCCGAAATGGAAAGCGCAGCCGTCAAAGCCGACGGTCCGGGAACGCTCAC
>CAYJVD010000044.1:0-5389 GCA_964373585.1 uncultured Candidatus Saccharibacteria bacterium | reverse complement strand
TTTACTTCTCTCCCTTCGGTTTCATGATCTCGTCGATGATGCCGTATTTTTTGGACTCCTCGGCGCTCATGAAGAAGTCGCGGTCGGTATCTTTTTCGATTTGGGAAACGAGTTTGCCGGTGTTTTTAGCTAACACTCTGTTCAAATTGTCGCGGGTTTTCAAGATATGCTTGGCCGTGATGGCGATGTCGGAGGCCTGACCTTCAGTGCCGCCAATGGGTTGATGGATCATCACCTCAGCATTAGGCAGCATGTAGCGTTTGCCTTTGGTGCCGGAAGAAAGGATGATGGCGCCGCCCGAGGCGGCGATGCCTACGCAGATGGTGGCAACGCCGCATTTGATATGGTTAATGGTGTCGTAGATAGCCATGGTGGCCGTGACCGAGCCACCGGGGGAGTTGATGTAGAGTTGGATGTCTTTTTTGGAGTCGCGGGATTCAAGATAAAGAAGCTGGGCGATGATGATATTGGCCACATGATCGTCAATGGGGCCGGCCAGCATGATGATGCGCTCTTCCAAAAGGCGCGAATAAATATCATAGGCTCGCTCGCCAAACTGGGATTTTTCAATAACTGTGGGGATTAACATGGCGCTATTCTAATATATAGCTTGCAGAATGTAAAGATCGTGATCGGAAGCCTCAAGGCCAAAATCCAAAGGCCAAATCAAATTCAAAACTAAAAATTTTTACTTTTGAACTTTAAGCTTGATTTGGCATTTGGCATTTGGCATTTGGGCTTTGGGTTTGAACTAGAGCAGTTTAGATTGGGTATGGGCGGGGGGGGTCGAGCCGAGCTGGGCGAGTCCCCCGAAAGCCCAACCCCTCAGTCTCATCTGCGGAACGATCGTCTTGCAAGTGAGACTGAGTTTTAATAAGGTTCATTTTTTAAGTACAAAATCCAAATGACAAACGCTAAAGAAAAATAAAAATCCAAAATCAAAAGTTGAACCAGTTTTTTGACTTGCGGTTTGATCCAGCATTTGTCATTTGGGCTTTGGGTTTTTCACTTCTGATTTTCCAAAAACTGCAGCACCTTCTCGTTCATGAGCAGCCCTTCGGCGTAGAGGCCGACCCTTTCCGGATCGGCGCCTTTGTAGTTCTCCAAGATCTTTTGGCTTTCGCGCTCAAGCTCATTTTGATCCACGGTTAGTTTTTCAAGCTGGCCAATCTTTCTCAAGATCAGCTCATAGCGCACTCTTTTTTCGGCCACGGGCCGCAATTTTTCCTGATCCTCCTCTTTTGCGCCCATTTTTTTCAGTTCGCCATCCACCATGATAGCGGGTAAGACAGATTCAGATTGGGAAAGGATTTTATCCAAAATCTCGAGCCTAAGCCTGTCTCTGGCCTTGATCTTTTTTTCAAGCAGGAGATTTTCCCGCACTTTTTCTCTCAAATCAGCTGGCTCTTTGAACCTTGCTCCCATCTTTTTTAACTCTTCGATCACTTCGGCTACCTCGCTTTCCTCTACCGCTATCTCCTCTTTGGTTTGACTCATCACTTCGCTTGCTATCTTTTTATATTCTGGCAGCTCAATATCAGGATAAACCGCCACTTTTATTTTAAATGTAAGAGGATTGCCAATGGCTAACTTGGTGATGCTGATCTCCGGCCGGCCGATAGGTTCGATCTTGGCCTCTGTCACTATCCCCGAGTAGCTTTCCGCGAGAGCTATCTCGGCCATCTCTTCAAGTATCATCTTTTCTCCGGCCTTGGCCACAATGATCTCATCCGGCACATTTCCGGGACGAAAGCCGTCCATTTTTATTTCTTTGCGTAGGTGGTCGAGAGCTTTTTTTCGATAACTATCAAATACATCCGCCGCTATTTCGGCTGATATTTCAATTTGGCTTCCGGCCAGATTTTTTATCTCTTTTAGATTGGCCTTGGTCACTCTGCTACTACTTCTTGTTCAAGATCCGAGAGATCGGCATCGAGGCTCTCTAGGGCGGTGTCGCTTAAGCTCGCTTCTATGTTAGAGAGCTCTTCGTCAGGCGCGCTTACGGCGGGGGCGGCTTCCGGGGCTGGAGTTACTTTTGGCGCCGTCTTGACAGTCAGCAGATAGATAGCGCCCGCCACCAAGATGACTATTACTATTATGGCTCCAATCAGAGGTCCGCTACTGTTTTTGTTTGACTCTTCCATAGATGCTTATTTTTTTAATAAAGTGACAGTTTCCACTAGTTTGGCATGGGCCGATCTGACGCTTTCAGCCGCGATTTTTACCATTTCACGCCCCTTTTCAAACATTTCTTTAGGTTTAATTTTTTCTTGGAGCAGTTTTTCGCCGTCATTGACTAGATTAGTTACTACCGCGGTGGCGGTCTCAAGAGCGCTTTTGGCTTCAGCCAATTTAGCCTTGGCTCCCACCGTGTCCACCCCCTTTTCGTCAAATTTCTTGATGCGCTCTTCAATGCGACTGGCGGTCAAAGCCAGTCTTTCCAAAGTGCGATTAAGTCTCTCGCTAGCTTTTTCGATAAAGCTTTTGACCTTTTCTTTCTTTACTGACACTAATTTAGCCTTGGTTTCTTTCTTGGGAGCGGGCTCTTCTTTTTTGGTTGTCTCCGTGGCATTTTCAGAGTGAGCGACCGCTAGGGCCACCGAACAGCCGCTCGCGAACAACGCTAAACTGATAATAGGAAATATGAACAACTTTTTGTAATGCATGTCGTTATTTTATTCTTCTTTGATTATCTCGTCAACCGGCGCGTTTGAATGAATATCGATTTTCCAACCTGTCAATTTGGCCGCCAGACGCACATTTTGGCCGCCCTTGCCGATGGCCAGAGAGAACTGATCTTCATCTACCGTGATTTTGGCCTGTTTATTTGCTTCATCCAAGACGATTGAATTGATTTTGGCCGGAGAGAGAGCCTGAGTGATAAACAGCTCTGGCGACTTGGAATATTCGATGATATCTATTTTTTCACCACCTATTTCATTGATGACCGTCGAGACGCGCACACCGCGCTGGCCAACGCATGATCCCACAGGATCGATATTCTGGTCTCGAGACGAGACGGCTATCTTAGTGCGCGAGCCCGCCTCGCGCGCTATGCTTTCTATGACCACCACCCCGTCAGCGATCTCTGGTGTTTCCACTTCGAAAAGTTTGACGATGAATTGGGGATGGGAGCGCGAAAGCCGCAAACTTATGCCGCGCGGGGACTCTTCCACTTGATATAAAAACGCCTTGATGCGTTCGCCTTGGGTGTAATGCTCGCCCGGGATCTGCTCTTCGCGCGCCAGCAGCCCGACGGCCCTGCCGAGGTCTACATACACATTACCTCGTTCGATGCGCTGGACCTTGCCGCTTAAGATTTGGCCTTGGCGTTTGCCGAACTCCTCCAAGACGGACACTTTTTCAGCTTCCCTGATGCGCTGAATGATCACCTGTTTGGCTGTCTGGGCGGCGATCCGGCCGAAATCATCCTTGACTTCAAGCGGGAAAACCAGCTCTTCTCCGGCTTGCACATCTTTTTTGATTTTGCGGGCGTCCTCGAGCAGTATGTGATGATCTTCGTTGAAATGAACGCGCTTGTCTTCCAACTCACTTTCGCTTTTCATATTTTCCGCTTCCAGACTTTGGCCTTTGGCATTTGGATTTTGGATTTCCGATCCCGTTTCTTCTTCTTTCAACATCGATTTATCCACCACAATCTTAATCTGACTAAAACTCACATTGCCACTGTTGATATCAAAATTAGCCCGAATGATCTGGCTTTTCTTGCCGTAATCTTTTTTATAAGCCGTGGCCAGAGCCATCTCCACGGCCTCGATCATTTTTTCTCTTGGGATGCCGCGCTCTTCCTCCAGCTGGGAAAGAGCCGAATGCATATTTTTTAAATCAAACATAAGATTTTCATCTTAGTTTGGAAAGGCGCGTTTGTCCAGTTTTTAGTAATAATCGTAACCGGTGCTGTAGCCATAGTAGCCATAGTTGTCATAAGCTGGCTGTTCGTATGCATAGCTGGTGCTGTAGCCGTAGTTATCGTACGCGTAGTCGTAGGTGGTTGAATAAGAGGGGTAAGAGTAAGAGTAGGAATAGTTGGGATAGTAGCTGTCGTAGGCGTAATCATACCCGCCGTAGCCGTAATCATACCCGCTGTAGCCATAATCGTAGCTGTAAGTGACGGCTGGCGCGTTGCCGAAGAGTATTCCCAGAAGCAAGCCGCCCAGAAGTCCACTCAAAAAGTCGCCGCCCGAAGAAGCGTAGATAGGGGCCACGGGCGCCAATAAAAGGCTGGAAATAAGGGCGAATCCTAAAATAAATTTTAAACTCTTCATGGTTCGCTATCTTATAATGAATCAAACTATTTGTCAATTTTAGAGAATTTTAAAATACAGTTAGCTCCCAAAAATCTGATGATGTGTGCCGATGTCGGAGAGGGTAATAATATGGAGCTCTTCATTTCTTTTGTATAGCAACAAAATATTGCCAGCAAGATGGCATTCTCTGTGGTTCTTGAGATGGCCAAGAAGTTGATGGTCTTCGTAGTACGATGGTAGCGGTTTACCCGTCTTAAGAAGCTCGAGCGCTTCTTGAAGTTTTGCTTCTTTAAACTTCCCTGATTGCCGCAATTTATGGAGTGCCCTTGAAAATGCCCTAGAAGGAATTACTGAATACATTGTAGCTAAATTTCTCGGAGCATCAGATCAATATCAGTATACCGTTTGCCATGTTTTTCAGCTTCCGCCGTCTCTGCGAGAATCCTCATCTCTTGAGCCAGAGTAAAGCCGTTCGCGGTGCGTATTTCAAACGGCAAGGATTGGGTTATCACAATGTTGCGTAAAAAGAGTTTCACCGCAGAGGAAAGGTCAAGGCCCAGCTCTTCCACTGTTTTTTGCGCCGCCAGCTTGGTTTTGCTGTCAATCCGAAGCTGGATAGTGGTTTGCGTATTCATGGGATGAGCATAGCAATCGTATTGACATTGTCAATACAGTCTTATCCACAACTTCCGCTGTTTTTTTTAGCCTCGAGGTGTATGATTGTAAAAGTGGAAACGGACAGTAAATTGAAGGGCAATTTTTTAATACTGATTTTATGCTTGGTGCTTCTCGGCCTGATCTCCATATTTTATGTGGGCGCGCCGGTGGCGAAGAAATCTGCGCAAGAGCCAGCGGTTTTGGATGAAAAGCCACGGCCGCTTACGGACGCAGAGATCAGTGAGTTTGGGAAAAATATTGATCCTAAAACTAATCCAAGGCCGCTGACGAATGAGCAGATAAGTCAATTTGGCAAGAATACTGTTTCCAAAAATAGTCCAAAACCTTTGACTGCCGAGGAGATCGAAAATTTTGGTAAACAATCAAGATAATGTTGAAAGAAGACCAAAAATTGAGAATTAAAATAGAGGGGCTTTTGATCATGGTTATTCTCATCCTCGGTG
>CAYJVD010000043.1:0-5437 GCA_964373585.1 uncultured Candidatus Saccharibacteria bacterium | reverse complement strand
AGTCGCATGCCGGTCGAATTGATCGCGCACGCTAAAAACCAGGGGCTGGCCGCGATTTTTCAATAACATTTAAACCAAAAATCTTTAAGCGCTCCCCTGCCTCTTCCTCCGAAATTCCACTCTGACTGTTCGTTCGCAACAGCTCGACAACTTCAGACACAGATAGCGCCCAAAAAGAGCTTTCCTGTACCTTGTTTGTAATTTTTTCCTGCATCACAACGCTTTTGCGATCCAACCTATCAGTAAAATCCCGAGGAAGTTAAATGTAAAGGAAAGCGGAACAAACCAGACTGTTTTCATTTTTGAAAAACCCAAAAGACTAACTCCTAGCTCATCGGGCAAAGGAGAGGCGATAATCAAACCTCCCGCAAGAAATGTCAGCCACCTAAAAAATTTTAGTTTAAGCAGTAGCCTGACTCTTTTCCCCGCGCCTTGGTGTTTGATTATTTCCATGAGATGCTCCGAAAACCGATCTCGCACAAACCGAAAAATAATTAAATCTCCGACTATCGCCCCCATTCCTCCAAAAATGGCCGTAGATAGTATCGAATTAGCTCTGGCAATCTCACCAAGCGTCACGACTGCAGGCGCGGTGGTAAAAACCGAAGTGAAAAACATACCAGCCACAAAACTTCCCAGCCATTTTAATTCTTGAGTAGAAGTTAATATTTTTATCAAAACTCCTGTCTTCACCAATATCACGGCAATGATTATGCTCAAAAGAATAATCGCCATGTCTTGCAATAAAAAACTGTTTTTATGATTGTTTACGCTCATTATCTTAGCGATTTTCTCGTTTCAAAATAAAACACACCCCGAGTCTCAATAACAAAACTGCCGACCCCTTGCTCAAAGAGTATCACGCAATCTATAAAGTCACAATCTTCTTAGCTTGTCCACATGCGCTATCTACGCCTATCTACCCGCGTCTATATCTATCCACACCTATCCTACATAAACTGAGCGATCGCTCAGTTTATGTAGGATGCAAAACGGGTGTAAAACGGGTACAAAGAAGATACTTAAATTTCTTCTATCTCCCCGTCATGTCCTGATTTGTCAGAATGTATACGGTAAACATCATGATGCTCCCACCAGGAATCGAACCTGGATTTCATCCTTCGCAGGGATGCGTCCTATCCATTGAACGACAGGAGCTTTGTTGCTTCATTTGTACTACCTATATAATATCTAGCACATTCATCATTTTAAATCCTATCCACTCCGACGCCCCTTCGGGGGTCGGAGCCCCGACCTCCGACATGAAGTCGGAGCGTCGGAGTTGAACGACAGGAGCGTGCCGGTGCTCATGCCAAGAAATTAGCACGAAATTTGCAAAATCCCAAATAGACAAAAGCAGATTAAGGGAATATTACTTTTTACTCTCCCGAAGGAAATTTCTGATTAAGCCAGCCAGGTTGCCTAGCTTTTTACTACCGAGCTCTTTGGCCCAATTTTCAGAACTTAAAGCTTCATTAATCTCCTCTTTGCGACCTGAATCGATCTTGAGCTCTTCCATCCAAACATCAAGTCGCATATCAATCGAAGATCTCTCTTCGGTGTTTAACGAAGTGGTCGGAACTGCTTTCATTTTTTCAATTCTCGCCATCAACAAATTCAAACCGTGCAAGTTCTTTAATGAGCCTAGGTCGTTTTCGGCCAAGGGTTTTCCCTGCGTCTCTCTTTCCTTGGCATATTTATCGATGGTAAAGGAGCAAGCCCTGGCCTCCATCATATTTTTAAAACCACTGAAATCCGCGTTCCCTTTTTCGTCCAAAGAGCCAGCGATGTCAAGAAAGCAAACCGTCAAGATGAAATCAATTTCGTTTTGAGTAAAAACATCTTTCAGCCTGGCCTCGTACTGTTTGGCATTTTTAGCTTGGCTAAAGACCTGAAAATGCATCTCGTGATTTTCAATTCCAGAAAGTATTATCTCTTTTCCTTTGAAAAACTCTTTCGTCTCAGGGTCTTTCTCTATGAGCTCTCTAAGAAGAGCTCCTCCCTCCGGCCCATGATCTTTTTCTTTTTCAACTCCCAGAAGCGTCTCGTCTTGTCTGTAACCTATTTTGGTAACGCCTTCGCTTTTCAAATGTCTGCGGATAGCCTGTTCGTCGCCAAGATACCGTTTTCTTAAATCTTCCCATTCTTCCTTTGAATAGATCTCCGCCTTCTTTTCTCCGCCGGCCACTCTCTCTATGTTCATGCAATCAAGTTTCTTAAGATCGTGAAGGTAAGCGTAAACTAACATATCCACGCCCGAAGATTTAATCTGCTCTTCGATCAGATGGCGTACCTCGTTCGAAAAAGGAGCCGCTAAATTTAAACAACCGAAATCAAAGCTCCCCTCTTTCACACGGTTGATGGTCTCAAGTATCAGCCCGAGATGAGCATCCATTAAAAGCCCCTCGTTGTGATAGGGACCATACTGGGGAGTATCCAACGTTGGCAAGACCAAATCATATAGCGCGCGCGGAAATGGGACAGCCTCAAGCGACTCTCTTCCTAGTTTCGCCCATCTGGCTCGATCTTCAAAACTGATGTCGGTGTCTCGCCGAACCGACTGATCCTGCGCTGAAGGGTCATGCTCCATTACTTTTTACTTAATCTTTAATAATGAAATAGTCAGCCGAGATTTCTTGCGAGCGGCGTTGTTTTTCTTGATGATCCCCTTCTTTGCGGCCTTATCAATAAGTTTGTACGCCTTGGGCAATATGGCCAGCGCATCCGCTCCTTTTTTCTCTCCTATCATTTTTTTGACTTCCTTCAAAACATCTTTCATCTGCTTTCCGCTACGCAGGTTAAAGACCCGTTTTCTTTTGGAAACTCTCAAAGCCTTTGCGGCTGATTTTGTGATTGGCATAGCGGCTAGTTTACACTAGCCGAATGCAAAATGCAAAGTGAAAAATGAAAAATAATTTACTTTGCGTTTTTCACTTTTAGTTTTACACTGGCTACATGATCGGACAGCTTGAGGGCAAGGTGTGGTCGAGGAGCGAAAAACAGCTCATTTTGGGCGTAAACGGAGTAGGCTATAAACTAAACGCCACGGAGGAAACGCTCAAAAATCTAGGAAAGGACACGGTGCGCCTCTGGACCCATCTGGCCGTCAAAGAAGACGCCCTCGATCTTTACGCATTCATGGAAAAGGATGATCTGGATTTTTTCCACATGATGATCTCCATCTCAGGCATCGGCCCCAAGAAAGCCCTGGCCATCATGTCTATCGCCCCCACCAGTACGCTAAAAAAGGCCATAGCCAAGGGTGATCTCGCTTATCTCACCAAAGTCTCCGGCATCGGCCGCAAAAACGCCGAAAAGATCGTGCTTGAATTGAGAGATAAAATTGTTTGGCTCGGAAAGGATACCGGCAGCGACACGCAAGGCATGAAAGAGGATGCTGACGCCATCGAGACCATCAGAGCTTTGGGTTACAGCGCGCAGGAAGCAAGAGACGCCCTAAAACAGATATCGCCAGAAATTAGCGGCGTCAGCAACAAAGTGAAGGCCGCCCTCAAATCTTTGGGAAAATAAAATGTTAAATATTTTTCGATCTATCTATCACTATAAGCTAGCCCTCATGGGGGCGATCCTTTATGGCTTTCCGTCGCGCGCAATAAAAGTGATCGCGGTCACGGGCACCAAAGGCAAGTCCACTACGCTTGAACTTCTAAACGCTATCCTAGAGGAAGCCGGCCTAAAAACAGCCCTTTCCTCTACCATTCGCTTTAAGATCGGGAACGAAAGCAACCCAAATCTTTACAAGATGACCATGCCCGGCAGATTTTTTCTGCAGAAATTTTTAAGCCAGGCGGTCAAAGCCGGATGCCAGTACGCCCTGATAGAAATGACTTCCGAAGGGGTCAAGCAGTCTCGTCACAAATTCATTGAATTAGACGCGCTCATTTTCACCAATCTGGCGCCCGAACATATCGAGGCCCACGGCTCGTATCAAAAATATCTGGACGCCAAGCTGAAGATTGCCAGCGCGCTCGAAAAATCTTCCAAACGCGCAAAAATTCTGGTGGTAAATAGCGACGACAAAGAAGCGCAAAAATTTCTGGCGTTTGACATCGAACATAAAATAAAATTCAGCTTGGAAGAGTGGCCACGCTGGAACTTCGAAACTAGCCTGCCCAGCGACTTTAACCGCTACAATATCTTGGCCGCCGCCACGCTCGCTAAAACTTTGGGAATAGATGAGCAGACGATCCGCGCCGCAATTGCGAAAGTTAAATCAGTGCCCGGTAGAATGGAGCGCGCTCAAAATGTCATCGTGGATTACGCCCACACGCCAGACTCTCTGCGTCAGGTTTATGAAATCTGCCGCGCCGAACTGGCTAAAGAAAACAAGGGCGGAAAATTAATCTGCGTTTTGGGTGGCACCGGCGGCGGCCGCGATCGGTGGAAAAGACCGGTCTTGGGCACCACCGCCGAGAAATATTGTGACCAAATTATTTTGACGGACGAAGACCCGTACGATGAGGATCCGCTCCAGATAATGAACGACGTAGGGTCCGGCATAGAGTCTCATAAATTTGAGACGATCGTGGATAGGAAAGCCGCCATCCAAAAGGCCGTCATGTCGTCAAAACCAGAAGACTTAGTAATCATCACCGGCAAGGGCACCGATCCGTACATCATGGGACCGAAAGGAACCAAAACCCCTTGGAGCGACATACGCATCGTTAAAGAAGCGTTGGATAAACGCAAAGCTTAAAGTGCAAAACGCAAAACATCGATATAAAATTCAAAAAAATATTTTACGCTTTGCGCTTTGCGCTTTAAACTTTTCACCATGCCCGAACTGCCTGAAGTAAACACCATGGTAGAAGGCTTAAACAGACACACCAAAGGCCTGACTATCAAATCCGTAAAAAGCGACTGGTCTAAGCTTGTCAGGCGGCCAGATTGGCCAGTTTTTAAAAAAGAGCTTGTCGGTAAAAAAATCCTAAACAGTAACCGCCGGGGAAAAAACATCCTGATGACGCTATCAGACAACTTGATCATGCGCCTCCACATGAAGATGACGGGCCACCTGCTCTGGGAAAACTATAAAAAAGATCCCCAAAATAGGTTTATCCATCTCGATATCGAATTTACGAACGGCAAGCATCTATATCTTTCTGACATGCGCAAATTCGCGCGCGTGGAACTTTTCTCTGCCGACAACCCGCCCAAAGACCTCTTGAAACTAGGGCCAGAACCGTTGGACAACAATTTCACATTCAAGAAATTCAAAGAAGCTTTAGGTAAAAAGGAAAATGGCAAGATAAAACAGGTTTTAATGAATCAGGAAATCATCGCCGGCATCGGTAATATTTATTCAGACGAGATCTTATGGAAAGCTTGCATCAATCCTGAACAAAAAATAAATAAGCTGAACGAAGCCAAACTAAAATCCATCTATCAAAACATGAAAACTATCTTGAAGAAAAGC
>CAYJVD010000042.1:0-5709 GCA_964373585.1 uncultured Candidatus Saccharibacteria bacterium | reverse complement strand
AAACCTGGGAAACGGCGGCTGACGCATTTGAAACATTAACCGCGCGCGGTGTAGGAACGGCCGTGATCCAGGCGCTCGAAGCGCTCTTTTGCATGGTCTCCTTGGTATCTTTGTCGCCGGCCGGCCAGCCAGACAATGCGTTTACGGAATCCAAGACATTACCGAATTTATCTTTTAAAACCAGATGTTCGCCACTATTTGACAATCCCCCGCCGCCAAACGATCCGCTCACATCGTTTACGCCCAAAACCGGATCGGGACTGGAAGCTGTCACCCTTTCGATAAGAAAATATCCTTGGGCGGCAATTTTTTTATTTAAATTTATAATTAAGGTACTACCCCCATCTTCATAAAGGGCCGCGCCGGCCAGATCAATCTCTTGGCTGGCATCGTTATAAAGCTCCAACCATTCACCATACTGACTTTCTTTGGTGCCCATCCACGCGATTTCGTTGATAACTACCCGAGCGTGAGCAAAAACAGGCGTAATTAAGAAAATAGCTAGTAGGATAAAGTGTAGAAAAAAGGTGGACAAGGTGTTAAATACTGGCTTCTTTGAGTAAATTCTGCAGGTCAATATCTTTCGGATTAGCAACCAGACCCTCTTTAATTATCTGAATAGCCTTAGCTTTATCTTTCAATACATCCCTGTAGAATTGATAAGCGTCCAGATAAAGATTCAAGAAGCTCGGTTCCAGTTTGATAGCCGCAAGATACATCTCTTCTGCTTTGACCATATTTTTTAAATAGTAGCCGTAGAGATTGGCTTGATTAGATAGCGGTCTCGCATCATCTGGCCTGAGTAAAGCGGCATACCTGAACGCCTCCAAAGAGCCTTCATAATCTTCAAATTGCATGCGATACAGTCCTAGATTGAGCCACTCGCCAAAAAGAGTGGGGTCTTTCTTTAGATTTGAAACTATGACCCTAACCCCTTCCTTATTATCTTGTGGCCTGTTGAGAGACGGTGTCGGGGCTGTTACCTTGGCCACAGGCTTATCTTTGATTTCGTACTCAATATTTACACCCTGAGAATTAAGAACGCCCCCACTCTCTAAAGAAGGCTCTTTTCTGTCCGACTGGTTAGGGCTGAATCCTAACCAGTAAAATAAAGCCACGGCTAAGGTCAAAAAGAAAATTGAAAACCAAAATATTCTTCTCATGCATATACGAAAATAGCAAAAACCCCCCTAGAAGTCTAGAGATCAATATCCACATACATATCCACAGGGGAAAGGTTAAACCTTTCCCCGAATATAACAAAAACCCCTCTGTTAGAGGGGTTTTTGTGTCTCTTATCCTAAGTCACAAGCAAAGGATAAGGAGTTAGGTTTATCGAGTTCGAGACCAAGTCTGCACCGAGAAGTCCTGACCGGGTGGAAGGAGCGTGCCATCTTTATCCTTAAATGGTATGCCAAATCCGTTAGTCCAGTCGAGGTTACTTTCCGAGGCAGCTGTAGCTTCTGGCGTAGTGGTCGAAAAGGGTGACCAGATAACATTGTTGGCGGTAGTGACCGCAGCCTCAACAGCGGCGGCATTGCCCATCAAGTTTGCCAGAGAAGGATAAGCTTGGTCAGACAAGAGAGTCAAGCTCAAGTAGTCTGTAGCTGGAGAACCTTGAATTACAGTCAAAGTATCAGCTGATAACACATAGGTCTTGGAAGTTCCAGCTGGAACAACTTTAGCGTTAGAAGCCGCATCGAAAGTAATATCCAAGCTACCTAATGGAGCATTCACGCCAGCAGCGGCAGCGGCCACTCCATCTCCTTTAAGACGGAAAGCTGTGACAGCGCTACCTGTAGTAGCTACAGTGAAGGAAACCTTTTTAAGGACTAAGTCTCTGGTAGCGTCAGGATTAACAACCTTGAATTTGAGGAGATCAGCTCCAGCGGCAAGCGTACCGCCATTGCTTATCATCTCAAATTGAGGAACATTCCTGAAGACTCGCACACCATTGGTGGAGACAGAAGCGCTTGTTCCGTTAATGGTCACACCGGAACTAGCGCCAGTGGCGTAGTTGCCGTTCAAACCATTGTTATTGCCGTCGTAATTGACAGCCAGAAAGGCGCCGTAACCACCAGAACCCGGAGTACTAGCGGCATTGGTGTTGGCATCATGATTGATGAGATCAGCTCTAACTTGTAAGCTCTTAGTTTCACCTTTTACGATAGTAACAGGAGTACTTAAGGTAGAAGTAGCGTTATCTGGATTAGCACCAACACCAAATTGGGCTTCACCCACTCTAGTTGCACCATCCCAAATAGTTACTTTCTGACCCACTAGATCAGCTGGGGAGTTGGAAGCGGTATTGCCCAAAACCAGAGCAATTTGTCTTAGGGTCACATCTTCGGTGATACCAGCCGTGAATTTAAGACCAGCCAAGACAGCAGACGTACCAGCTCTAACAGCTCGATAGTTGTAGGCGCTCGAAGTGTCAACTGCCACAGTATAGGAACCAGAGACAGCGGCGGTCATAGTCTGGCCAGCAGAAGCTGTCATAGTTTCAGTGATAGTTTGACCGGAAGTTATTCCGGAAGCGCCTGTGTACGTAGCAGAGTTATCGGTCAAACCCCAGTTGACTGTTCCACTGGAAGCGGCTGTGGACAAATTACATTTGAGTGAAATCGTCTTAGCCATGCCTTTGGAAATAATCAAGCCAGATTTGTCAAAGGTAAATGTTTGGTCCCCAACGACTGAAACATTAATGAGGTTTGAACCTGTGGTTACAGAGGCGGACCCATCATACAATTGACAACTAGTCAAGTGATTGGCCGCCGTGGCGCCGGTGCGCGCGACAAGGACAGGTAAGGTAGTCACACGGACATCTTCACCTGACTGACCGGCATCTAGGATATATCTCGCGAATTCGAACTGATTGGCTCCCGCGATAACTGTCTGAGCCACCGGTTGGGTGGAAACAGTGATAGCTAGAGATCCAGCTTTAACAGTCATAGTAGAACCCGTAACAGCCGTGGCTGGAGCGGCAGTAATAGTGTTACCCGTAGTAAGACCTCGTACATTGGTCCACTGAGTAGAAGGGGTAGTGGAAGCGGCCACAGTGTTATTGGTGATAAAAGCAGTACTTAGCTTACCTCTCAAGGTCATCTTGGTAATTCCAATCGGGAACGTTACAGAGGAAGTGAAGGTAACAGTGCCGCTCACAGCCGCGCCGGAACCATCCACTGGACCAGCCAAAACCGCGCCCTTTCCATCTACCAAAGTCATATTGGTAATGTTAGCCACTTGACCACCGATAGCAGTCACATTAAAGACCATGCTGGAGACAGTAACCTGTTCGCCACGAACATCTACTGAAAATCCACCTAACGGTTGATCCTGTAAGTTTACAGCGATGTTTTGAGAAGATACGGAACTATCAGAGCTAACTGTCATAGTACCAGCGCTAATGGTTACTTGGGAAGCGTCGTACCATGGATCTTCAGACGAGCTGAAAGCGGATGTGTCAGCTGTTGGGACAGTAGCACCAGTCTGAGGAGGTGTTATGCCATAGCCGTACAGTTCACCCACTAGGTTGATATCGCGTCTTTTAGCGATGTCGAAGTCAACGGTTCTACCTGAACCATCCTTGATATCTCCCTTGATGGAAATCTCCTTAGAGAAACCTTTATCAATGAGAATACCTTTGCCTGCATTATCGCCAAAGATTGAAGTGTAATACTTACCGTCAGATGAAGCCACGGCGTCGTAGGCAGTGCCTTCGACATAAGTCTTGACATCAAAATCTTTGCCAGAGACAGAACCGGTTTGATTCCATCTGATTGATTTTAGGTAAACTTTTTCTGCTGAACCGGCCGTCACCTTGACAGACGAGAAAGTGTAACCAGTGGTTCCCACTTCCTTTGTCTGACTGGCGCCGGGATCAACTGTACCCCTTTGCATAGTAACTGAACCGATAGCAAGAGAGGCGTTAATAGTGTGGCCCGCCCCAGTGATTGGCAAAGAGCCAGAGACTGTAGCAGATGTGTTCACGCCCACCAGTGTCAGAAAGGCCACTTGACCGGCTCGGGTGCTGTTGTCAGCCGCCATGTTGCCAGCCAGTTTGAGCATTCGACTCTTGCCCGCGGGCACTTTCAATGTATCTCCGACAACTGCTCGGTGGTCAGAGTTCAAAGTCTTAGCGACGCCGATCTGATTGTCATTCTCATCGAGGAGAACCACTTCGGCAAAGGCAGCGTCAGCCGCCAAACCCGTTCTTTCTACCGTGAGACCGGTAACCGTAACATCGCCATCATTTCCAGCCGTTAAGACAACTGTAGTGAATGGCACCCTAGCCGCTCCGTTTGGAGCAAGCGTGGGAGCTGGCTGCTCACCGGCCTTGACCGCGAGACCTGTACCGGCCGGCGCGACAGGAGGAACAGTGGTTCCAATTGGGACAGTTGGAGCAACCGCGGCGCTATTTAACTTGGTTCTAGTGGCTGGACCAACCACGCCCGTGCCGCTCGCAAGACCTAGGGGAGCAAGAAGCTCATCAGCGTAAAGTTCCTGATATTTAATAACCGCTCTTCTGGTAGCGCCACCAAAATAGCTGGTTTCGTTTCCGGGAGAACCGGCTCCAGATTCAGCCACTTTAGTAGCGGCGTTTGAGTTAAGAACTTTCTGAAGGTTCAAAACATCTGGTCCAGTACTGCCCAATTTGAGAGTCTTCGTGAATGTGTAGGAAACCGCAGCGGGAGCGGCGCTTCCTTTCAGAGCGGCAAGCTGAGCAAGGAGAGAGTTGATTTGAGCTTGAAGCTCTTCTATGGTGACTGCCGCCACCGGTAGAATCCCCACTCCGCCTAGCATAGTCAATCCGGTCATTAGGCTCACGAAAACTGAAGCCGCTTTGGCGGCCTTAGATTTCTTGAATTTAGACATAATCGTTAATTTGATAAATTACTAATATTGGTAAAATAAAATTTCGTTTCGACTTTAAGATTATTTAATTGTCAAAGACCGGTCGTCACCTGAATATATAATAGCTAAAAAAGCTAATCTGCAAAAGGGCGCATGTGGATAACTATATAGTATCTCATGCATCATTAAGCTTATATTTTAGGGCTTTGAAAGTCAAGCGCTTGTCAAACTCCCAGAAAATAGCGGCTCCAGCGCCTTTCGCCCGTTTTCCTGATAATGCCCTGATCCACAAGCAAATTAAGGTCTCTTTGAATGGTTTTGGCGCTTAAACCTTGAAAAGCTTGGCTAACCTCTCTTATAGAATAGTTGATATTGGGCTTGAAAATCTTCAATATCTCCTCTTTTCGATCAACGGAAGGCAGCTCCACGCGCTTATTTTTAGAAACCCGCCTTTCGGTCTCTTCAAGAAGCGGCAGAGCGGGCATATCAAGCTGGCTCTGGAAAAGCTCCTTGATGGCTGAATACTCTCTTTTAAAAACCTCGCAATTCATGTCCGATAGATAGCCCGCGTCATGGCAAATCTCACAAAGAGACAGCAAATCGTCAATAGCTGTAACTATTTTACTTGTCTTATATAATACCCCGACATGTCTTATAGAGATGTCTGTCTCTAATACCCTCTTTCTAATAGTCCATTTTAATGGCTCCCTATCCACCATAAAGGACGTAACTAAATAAATAGCGGAGGTTAATCTTTGAGACTTCTTTCTTATAAAAGACAACTTGTCTTTTAGTGGTTCCTTTTGATCCAAAAGCATAGATGTCTTTTACATTATAGCCGAGCGAAATTGGAAG
>CAYJVD010000041.1:0-5747 GCA_964373585.1 uncultured Candidatus Saccharibacteria bacterium | reverse complement strand
TGGAAACAGTCGGAGAAGGTAAACCCTGAATTTCTCCATCCGGTACAATAATCTCCTGTCCAACCGCCAGCTTGGAGTCCATGGCTATTCCATTGAAAGAAGCTATCTCGCGCTCATCAGCCTTGAATCTGGAAGCGATAGTTTTTAAGCTGTCTCCTTTTTTCACTTCGTATCGCACGCCAGAGATCGGCAAGATGACCAGAGTCTGGCCTTCGCGCATAACGCCGTTTTGAATATCGTTAGCCCAGATAATAGTGTTGGACGAGACGCCAAACATCTTGGCGATGCCAGCCAGTGAGTCTCCCTTGCGCACTACATATATACTGATCTCTCCGCTTGAAGGCAAACCATCTTCTATGTCCGCCGCGGTTCCGAGCGGTCCTGATTCCGGCAAAAGCGCGCTCTCCGCCACGATAGAGATATCTCCTCCACTCTTTTCCACTTCTTTATCACTGGCGGGCTTGGCTTGAAGAAGAGTCATATTCTGAGAATTAGCGCTAGGGACTTCGGCTGCCTCCACCGGCCTTTCAAAAATCTTAGCCATGGCAGAAAACAGGCCGGCATGAGCCGAGACTGGTCTCCCAAGCGCCAAAAACAGTATAAACAAAATTTTCCCGAGTTTTACTAAAATAAGCCTAAAGTTAGGGGTAAAACAACCACATGCGCCGACAACCCATGCTCCTATCCTACCTTAAAGAGGGTCTCGAGGCAAGCGGTTATCCACACTTCCGAATAAAGAAACTAGCTCCTCAGTCTGTCAAAAATTTCTCTCTCCACATCCTCAAGGTCTCTCCCGTAAGTCAGCCTTGAAAGCTCTTTCAACTTTTCACGCACCTCGGCGCTGCCTTTTTCAAATTGAAAAGTTTTGAAGTTAAAAGGCTTGGACGGCTGACCATCAATGAGCAGTTTGGCCAGAGCGTTTTGGTTGTCTATGTTTAAAAGATCCCGCTCGGAAAATTCCGGCGCGAAACTTTTAACCAAAACCTCTTGGTCAGGCACGCCGATACGAAAGACCGCCATGGAACCGACGTTGCCAAAGACAGCCTTTCTGATTTCGTCCGTCAACTGGCCAATAAACTGGTGGGCCAAAATGAGGCTCAACCTATATTTTCTGGCTTCAGACAAAATAATGGCGATGGAGTCAGTGGTAAAATTTTGAAATTCATCTATATAAAAATAAAAATCGCGCCTCTTTTCAGCCTCCACGATATCCACGCGCGAAAGAGCGGCCATCAAGAGCCGTCCGGTGATAACCATGCCTAAAAGACCCGCGTTGATATCGCCGATCTTGCCTTTAGCCAGATTAACGAGCAAGATCTTGCCTTCGTCCATCACTTTGCGAAAATTAAAAGCTGATTTGGTCTGGCCGATGATCGGTCGGATATAATCGTTAGCCGTAAAATTGCCGAATTTGGACGTAATGTAAGGTGTAAAATTAGCCAAACTTTGTTCTCCGCTTGTTTTGGTAGCCTCTTTCTGCCAAAAATCAAGCACCGCCGGATTGGTAATGCGCGCCAGCTTGCGCTTGCGAAAAGCCTCGTCCGTAAAAACACGCGATATCTCCATGAGGGTGCACGCTTCGTTTTTGGCATCCTCCATCAAAAGGAGCAGGGTGTTACGCATATACTGCTGAAACTGAGGCCCGAGACTTTCAGCCGAACCGACAAAAAGGCGATTGAAGATAGACTGCATTTCGTTGACGATAAAAGTCTTCTCTTCGGGGTTGGCTAGATTATACTCCAGCATGTTAAGCCCGACAGGTCTCGTGGTATCGGCCGGATTAAAAACAATGACATCGTCAATGCGTTCAAGCGGCACTAGCCCAAGCACATCGTCAATCAAATCGCCGTGGGGATCGATAACGCACAAGCCTTTGCCGTTACGCATATCCTGCACAATCATGTTTTGCTGAAGCTTGGATTTTCCCGTGCCCGTCTGGCCAATGACATAAAGATGGCGCCGCCTGTCGTCGTCTTTCATACGCACGGTTTTTCGTTCTCCCCGAAAGACCGACTCGCCCATGATCACTCCCTCGCTCGGCAGGTTCTGGGGCGGGGGAGCTTCTCTGGTCTTGAGCCATAAAATGCGGGGTATATTGGTAGAGTAAGTGGGAAGATGGAACAGACCGGAAATCTCGGTGGTGTTTAGGTTCACAGCCAGCCTCTCGTCAAAACGCCGAAATGCGTAATCCACCAAGAATTTTTTAAGATTCTTGGGTTTGATCATCTTGACGCTGTTCCTAAGCGGCATAGCGAACTGACCAAACGAGCCGCTCATGGAAGTCAAAATATCTTCGGCTTTTTCTTTGCTTTCAGCCCCAACCACGATCCTTAAATTCACCGAAAAAAGCGGCCTGGAGATTTTGGCTTGAAGCAATTTAACAGCCTCATCGTCTACGATGACAGCTCTCCCATCTTCTTTTTCTTTCAACCCCGGCCTAAAAATACTATTTTTCAGTATGTCTTTAAATTTTTCACCCTTCTTCAGACGATCAATCGAGCCTGAAACAATCTTCACCAGCTGTTTAGGAGCCGGCCTGAAAACAAGCTGCAGGCAAGCTCCCTCGCCCTCGCCTTTTAATTTTGAAAAAGTGCTTAAGATGGGGGCAAAAGTATCAGCCTTGGCCTCAAGATAAGTTTGCAAGGGAAGTATCTCCCGCTCCCCAAGCGAGAGGTAGGCGCCGGCCGACTTGGATTCTTTTTCAAAAATAGTGTAGTCAGACACCTCTTCCACTTGGGCTTCGTGGAAAATGCCCTGAACCTGGCGCGTGGCAAACTCAAGGGAGTTTCTTGAAACAGCCAGATAAAAATGGATCGGTTCGCCTGTTGAATGCACCGCCATCTCAAAAACAAACGGCTCTTCTAGGGCGCTAAGCGTGGCTAAAAGCTGTTCTGAAAGATTAATCTCGGCGGCTAAATCCGGCTTTTCACCCTCCTCTTTTTTGGGGATTTTAATTAAAAGCAGTTTTAATTTCAGGCATTGGTCTGACCTCTTTTTAAAAATTAAATAGAGGCTCAAGCCCAGAATAAAGATAACGCTCGTCGAAATTACTATTTGCTGGATCATTTGACGAACCCTCTGGCTTTAAGCTCCTCATAATATTTGTCCACCAACAGATCGTGCAGGGCATCCACCATAAACGGCTCCTCGTACTGTAAGTTTTTAAGCGTTTTTTTGAGGCCGCTTGAAAACACCTCCTCGGCTAGATGATTGATTTTTTTATTTGTTTCGTCGTCTAGACGGTCAAGATAGTGAACGGGAGCTCCGCCTTGACTCTTTTTGGGCGTGAATTCTGGTTTGATCGCTTTAATTTTTTCACCTACCGCCTCTTTGACCAGCTCTTTTTCTCCCCCTTCTTCCATCAGCCCCTTCTCTTTTTCCAAGATAGCTCTGCGGGTGCGGATAGCCTCCGAAAGTTCAGCGATCTCTTGCTCTACCACTTCTCGAGAAAATGTTTCAGCCATAAAGGCATTATAACATATATATGTTAGAATCGAGCAATTGTGATAAGCGCGACAGATGAATATCTAAAAGAGCTAAATGAAGCTCAAAAAGAAGCTGTCAGGCATAAAGACGGACCGCTGCTCGTGGTAGCGGGCGCTGGGGCTGGCAAAACGCGCGTCATCGCCTTTCGTATTTTTCATTTGATTCAAGGCGGAGTAGACGGCCGCAATATCTTGGCTGTCACGTTCACTAACAAGGCGGCCAAAGAGATGCGAGAGAGGGTGCTTTCGCTCCTCGACCACTCGGACGCTCCGCACCCAAGCAAGGGTGCGGAGCGTCCAAATAATATACCATGCGTGTCCACCTTCCACGCGCGAGGGGCTCACTTGGACGCGGGGCGTCCAAGTGAGGACGCGAAGCGTCCAGGTGATTTCAGAGGCCGAAACGTCCCACTCGTATCCACCTTCCACGCGCTCGGAGCGCAGATCCTGCGAGATAACGCCGAGGCGGCCGGCATTTCACGCTATTTCACCATCCTTGATCAAGGCGAATCGCTCTCCCTCATCAAACAAAGCATGAAGCGCCTCGGCATCGACCCCAAGAATTACAACCCGAACTACATCCAAACCATCATCTCGCGCCGCAAAGGCGACTTGGATGCGGAGCACCCAAGTAATCCAACTAACTATTTTGACAACATAGTGGCGCAAGTGAGCGCCAAATATGAAGAGCTGCTGACCGCCCAGAAATCGCTCGACTTCGACGACCTCCTCCTTAGGACCGTCCGCCTCTTTGAGCGCCATGAAAGAGTTCTCCAGCATTATCAAAATCTGTGGAAATATATTCATATCGACGAATACCAAGACACCAACGCTGTCCAATACCAAATGGCCTACTTGCTGGCCAGAGAGCATCGAAATATCTGCGTGGTCGGGGACACGGACCAATCCATTTACAACTGGCGGGGGGCCGATTTTCGCAACATTCTTAATTTTGAAAAACATTATGAGGGCGCCACGGTGATAGTTCTCGAGGAGAATTATCGCTCTACCCAAAATATTTTGACTGCGGCCAACGCGGTTATCGCCAAAAATGAACTGCGCAAAGAAAAAAATCTGTTCACCAGAAAGAAAGGCGGCGACAAAATCGCCCTTTACGAAGCCTCAGACGAGGGAGACGAGGCTAATTTTGTGGCAGAGACGGTCATTGACCTCTTGGACAGGGGGGTAGAGCCCTCTTCAATGGCCGTTTTATACAGAGCCAATTTCCAATCGCGAGTGATCGAAGAAGCTATGTTGCGCTACGGCGTCAACTATCAGATGCTCGGCACGCGCTTTTTTGAACGCAAAGAGGTCAAAGATTTGCTGGCCTATGTCGAACTTAGCCTTAATCCTGAACATCTTGGAAGCCTCAAGAGAGCTCTAGACACGCCCAAAAGGGGTATTGGAGCGGTTACTTTAGAAAAGATTTTAGAGGGCAAATCGAACGAACTTTCTCCAAAAATTCAAGAAAAAATGGCCGAATTCAATCTCTTGCTCTCGGAAATCAGGGGTCGAGCCATGCGCGACAGGCCTTCGACGGTTTTGAAATTTATCTTGCAGGCCACTGGCAATCTGGGCCTGCCAAAAGAGGAGGAAGAAAGAGCCGAGAACTTGGCTGAACTGGTAAGCCTCGCCAGTAAATACGATGTCTTGCCGCCGCCTGAGGGGATCCAGAAGATGTTGACCGAATCGGCTTTGGCCTCGGAACAAGACTCTCTGGATCAAACAGAAAAAAAGAAGGGGGGCGTCAAGCTGATGACTATTCATGCCTCAAAAGGGCTTGAATTTAAGCATGTCTTTGTGGTTGGATTAGAACAAGGCCTATTCCCGCACGATAAGATAGGCGCGACCGTCGAGGAAAGCGAGGAAGAAAGACGCCTTTTTTATGTAGCGCTCACGCGCGCTGAAAAAAAGCTCTACTTAAGCTACGCTTTCTCGCGCCTGCTCTTCGGTCAGAAAAAAATGAATCTGCCCTCCCAATTTTTGGGCGACATTCCCAGCCAGCTGTTCGAGAACGCCCAAGAAGAAGAGATAATCCAGTGGGAAAGCATAGGTAAGCGCAAAGTGTAAAATGAAGTGCAAAGTGCAAAGTGCAAAGTGCAAAGTGCAAAGTGTAAAGTGCAAAGTGTAAAGTGTAAAACGCAAAGTGCAAAATGCAAAGTGCAAAATGCAAAGTGCAAAATGCAAAAGTCAAAATGCAAAATAATAGATCAAATCTAAAATCATGGTTTGTATTTTTCGTTGTTATTTTGGGTTTTTCGG
>CAYJVD010000040.1:982-5795 GCA_964373585.1 uncultured Candidatus Saccharibacteria bacterium | reverse complement strand
AACAAAAAGCAAAATGTAAAAAGCAAAAAGCAAAATTATTAAAATAGTTTTCTTGTGACTAAAAATCAAAGACATGTTAGACAGGCAAGTTGACCGGCGCTTCGCCCCTCTTAGCTTCGATCCTCCCTAAAGTGGGTGTTTCAGCTGTCTGGCCGGGGAAATGATACACCGTGGCAAGCTCTTCGCTGTTTAAGACAAAAGGTCTTCGATCATAGGGCGGAAAGAACCAACCTCTTTTGCAATAGGCTTCGAATATATTCCTTTTCTGTTTGAGCTTTCTGATGCCGAAAGGATCCTGCCACGGTAGTTCCAATCCGGCCCCGACATAACGAGTGATGCGAAATCCGTTCAGATTCAAAGTGCCGAACGATTTCAAAAGATTTATTAAACCGGGAATATTGACTGGATTAAATTTATCAGCGGGCGCGAGATATATGGCCCGCATGCCGCAATCAAAGCCGATCTTGGAGATATTACGCTCGACCGCCTCCACCACCACTCTCTCCCCGGGAGAGAGCACCGTCTCGCCGATGTTTATGACCTGTCCGGGCTGTAAATCCTTAAAAATATCCCGCTTCATCAACTTTTCCACCAACGCCTTGCCTTCTTCTTTCCAATCTTGCCTACCAAACCAGCTCTTTGGTTTTTGAAAGCGTTCGGTCGTAGCCATGACGATGATTTGAAACCAAATCTGCTCATTCGGCCCGATGGAACCCATGAATTCAAGAACGGAGGTGAGCGGATCAGTCTTGTACTCCTCCTTGGGATCTTTATCCAAACCGTAATCAATGTAAGTTTTTATGGGGTATGGATCCTCTTTGCTCAACTTGTATTCCGTGCCCCAAAGATCCCAGTTAGAATTCTCGGCTCCGTATGGCACTTTAGACGTATAATCTTCTACCTCGTGAATCTCCACCTCGGGGTACTGGGCGTAGATCTGGGACTCCACCACATTCTTAAGATTCTTTCGAATATGCAGATAAAATTTTAGCTTGCCTCCAAGAGAAACAAGCTCAAGCGAGGAAACCGGTCTTGATTTTCCCTCCCAGTAAAAATTATACAGATCTGAAGGCTTGAAAGAGAAAGAGGGCGAAGCTTGGTGAAAAACACCCACCACGATCTCCATGGCCCGAGGAGATTTGAATATCTCCTTGGGAAGCCGCACCTCAAGCATCACCGTCTCCAGCTTCGAAAGAAAAAGATTACGAACATAGGCAGCCCAAGCTTTTCCAAAAAAAAGAGCCGCGAAAAGCGGAACGAAATAAGGAGCCACGGCAAGAGAGGCATCCAACGCGTCAAAAAAACCGTTTATGAAAAATTCAGGCACGCTCATAGCTACCCGCAATTATACCAAGTTGTAGTGGCCTTTGCTATCTTTCTTGAAAAGTTTGCTATTTTGCAGATTAACACCAATGGTGTTTTCCTTAACATATCGCTCTTTGAGCACCTTGGCCACAATCTCGTCTCTCGAGAGAGCCCCTTCCCGCTTAAGCAACGTCGCGATAATATCTTTGACTGTGCCGCTCGCGTAACCCCAAGAGGCTAGAGCGTAAAGTCCGCGGCCGACCAGCACAAATCGCACATCTTTTATAAGTTCATTATGGCAAGTGGCTACATGGGCGTTTCGTTTGAAAGTGTCCTCAATACATTTGGCTACTTCAGAAAAATGCATAGGCGATCCGTGTCTTTTCAAAACAAGATAGGCGAGGTCGCGCATTCCCCTGATTCTGATATTGGGAGAGTTCGCTATTCCCCAATCTCCGATAGGATTTTGAGAAATCATGCGGGAAAGCAGAAGCCAGCGACAGGCTGTTTCAGCTTTGATCTCATCGCGAATGGATTTCTTAAGGCAGTCTCTTAATCGACTGATTATCTCAGACTCGGAGAGGACATCTTCTGGGGTGAGGCCCCCATGCAGGTCTCTTAGGGCATCCTCCACCTTTTGGCTGTATTTCTCGTCCAAAGTCCAGCGGTGATGGAAATGATCGTCTTCCTTGACTCGCCTGAAATCATCTCCAAGCACCAAGAAAAAATAAATGTGATTTTGCAAATCTGCTTCTTTGGCGAGATGTCCCAGAAAGTGCCGCTCGCTCGCCACCACCCCGTATTGATTGAGATGATCTTTAAGCTGGCTCATGGCTTGAGCCGCGTTCTTGTAAGCTTCGGATTTCTTTATGGCGCTCAAGGCAAAATTTTCAATCTGCCTGACTCGCTCTCTGGTAATGCCATACACTTCTCCGATGGATTCCAGGGTCTTGCGTTCGCCATCCTCCAAACCAAATCTTTTTTTAACTACATCTTGGGCCCTCTTCGGCAACACCGAAATAAGGCTTTTGGCGATCTGCTTTGGCTTAAAGGCTAATTTGACCATAATAGATTAAATGCTATTGCTTATGTTTCTAGCATATCAAGCCTTTTCGGTCAAGACAAAGTTGATTAACTTGTCGGGAACATATATCACCTTAACTAATACAGCTCCACTTAGCCACCTTTTCACCGCTTCTCTTTGGCTCGATTTTTCTTCCACCTCATCTTTGGACATTCCGCTCGCAATCAAAAACGTATCCCTCATTTTACCGTTTACGGCAACCACCATAGTCACCTTGCTTTCGATTACCTTAGATTCATCATAGGCTGGCCAATCCGATTGATGTATGGATCCATTTTGACTGTTCGCCCGCCAAAGCTCCTCGGCCAGATGCGGCGTGAATGGGGCCAGCAATTTGGTAAGAGTTAAAAAATGTGGGACTGGAACGGCAGGAAGATCGCTCATGGCGTTCACTAGGATCATGAGCGAAGAAATGGCGGTATTGAATTTAAAATTCTCAATGTCCTCCCCTACTTTTTTGATAGTCTGATGCAAAAGAGTTTCTGCAGTAGATTCGACTTTATGGACTTGATGGACTTTCGACTGCAACCTCCAAACTTTCTCAATAAATCTCCTCATCCCCACTAGGCTGTCGGAGCTCCACGCGATAGCGTCTCCAAATGGGCCCATAAACATTTCGTAAAGGCGCAAACTGTCCGCTCCAAAGCGTTCCACGATCTCATCAGGGTTGATGACATTCCCCCAGCGTTTGGACATCTTCCGACCGTCTTCGGCCAAGATAAGCCCCTGATTGCGCAACCGCATGAAAGGCTCCGGATTTGAAACTATGCCGATATCATATAAAAATTTATGCCAGAAGCGCGCGTAGATGAGATGGCGCGTGGCGTGCTCCGTGCCACCCACATACATATCCACGGGCAACCAATAGTCCGATTCCGGCGACTTTATGGACTTTACAGACTTTAAAGACTTTACAGACTTCATCGCGTAAGCGAGGTAATACCACGAACTGCCGGCCCACTGGGGCATGGTGTTCGTTTCGCGCTTGGCCGGGCCGCCACAAACAGGACATTTGACATTCACCCACTTATCAATGCCCGCAAGCGGCGACTCGCCCGTACCCGTAGGTTCATACGATTTTACCTTGGGAAGTTTCAGAGGTAGCTCTTCTTCAGGTACAGGTACCCAACCCGGATTAATTCTCTCTCCCTCCGACATTTTTACCTTTGACCTTTGATCTTTAACCTTTTCCGCTTCTTTTTTGCAAGCCATGCAAAAGAGAAGCGGAATGGGTTCGCCCCAATAACGCTGGCGCGAAAATACCCAGTCGCGCAGTTTATACCTTACCGTCTTCTTGGCTCCTAATTTCTGGATCACTTTTCCCGAATCTATGAGCGGCCTATCCACAATTGGCAGCTTAAATTTTTCAGCAAACTGCCTGTCCCGTTCATCGTGAGCCGGCACTGCCATGATGGCCCCGGTGCCATAATGTCCCAAAACATAATCAGCCACCCAAACCGGAATCTCTTCCCCATTCCATGGATTGATAGCCTTAACCCCCTTCAATTCCACGCCCGTTTTTTCCCCTTTCTCTGCCGTCCGCTCAATCTCGCTTTTTGTTTTAACCTCGTTCAAATATTTTTCTACTTCAACCAAATTTTGCACTTTACGCTTTGCATTTTGCGCTTCCTTAACAAATGGATGTTCCGGCGCCACCACAAGATATGTAGCTCCATCAATGGTGTCCGGCCGCGTAGTAAAAATCTCTACTTCCTCTAATTTTGCATTTTGATCTGTTGTTTTGCTTTTTGCGTTTTGAATTTTAAATTTAATTGTCGCTCCTTCTGATTTGCCAATCCAATTTCTTTGAGACTCTTTGATGTGTTCCGGCCAATTTAAACCTTCAAGATCTTTCAGTAATCGCTCGGCATAGTCTGTTATTTTAAGAACCCACTGCCTGATGGGCTTTTTTTCTATCACCGAGCCGCACCGTTCGCATCTGCCATCTTCAAGATCTTCATTCGCAAGCCCGGTCTTGCACGAGGGGCACCAGTTAATCGGCTCGTTTGACTGATAGGCCAGCCCCTTCTTAAACATCTGCAAGAAAATCCACTGGGTCCATTTATAATACTCGGGGTCAGTAGTGTTGATCTCCCTTTCCCAATCGTAATTGAAACCTAGCTTCTCCAGTTGGGCTTTAAATCTTTTGATATTTTTCTTCACCGCCACTTCAGGATGTATCTTATTGGCAATGGCGTAATTTTCCGCGGGCAACCCAAACGCATCCCACCCCATGGGATGTAGAATATTGGCGCCTTTCATTTTTTTGTAACGGGCGTAAATGTCACTGCCTATGTAGCCGCGCGGATGCCCCACATGGAGCCCATCTCCCGAAGGGTACGGAAACATGTCGAGTACATAGCTTTTGACTTTTGATTTTGAACTCTGGGGATTTCCGGTTCTGTATGTCTTATTCGACTTCCA
>CAYJVD010000040.1:0-972 GCA_964373585.1 uncultured Candidatus Saccharibacteria bacterium | reverse complement strand
TATCTCAGACATTTTTTTTCTCTTGTCTTGTGGTCGTATTTTTTAATGTTTATTTATGCCGAGCCAGATGAGAATAAACATAGTATCTCCCAAAACAGTTACCCGTAAGTAGTCGTGCATCTCCGACCAGTATCCAATCGTACCGATAAGGAGCGATAAAATACCGCCGAACATAAGTCCGAGCGAGACAGAAGCGTAAGAACTGGCAAAAAAACCAAGAATGAGGACAAGCATCCCGAGCACCACGCGCGCCACGAAGACATTACGCGCGTAAAGTTTCGCGGCGTCGCCAAAATTTTTGGCGCAAGTAAATGAAAGGTCGCAATACCCCGTGACTTGATCGGAGTCTGTCTCAATATGAGGCAATGGCCGCATAAGTTTTTGATTTGGCCCTTCTGTCCAAGAACCACCTTTCGCCACGCACTCGTCTTGTGTCCCTGGAATAACCGTCACCTGTTCCCGCGGACAAAAAAGATCGTAAACGGCAGGCGGATACACTGCGTTGATTCCATAAGTAAAGAAGAGATTAAGAACAATTACTATGGCCACCGCTAAAATCCATTTAACTAACTTGATATTTTTCACGTCTGTAGCATAGCAAGTTTCCAAAAATTTTTCCACCATTCTCTTCATTCCTTTCGTTCTCTTCATTCCTTTCATTACCTTCATTCCTAGTCCGCATGTTCTTCATACATCCATAGTGTCTATTTACTCCGACCGGAGCAAATAGACACTATGGCAAAATCACAATGCGTGGAAGCGCATTTGGGCAAACAGGATCTTCGTACGATCGTACCCAAATCCTGTTTGAGATTTTGACTTCCCATCATATTCAAATACTTCATAATGGTCAAAATTTGTCAAACAGGATCTTCGTACGATCGTGCCAGAATCCTGTACCGCCGTGTATGGATGGGCCCGTCTCGTACAAACAGTTGCCAACTATCCCTAACATGTGCTATAAATTTTGAT
>CAYJVD010000039.1:0-5842 GCA_964373585.1 uncultured Candidatus Saccharibacteria bacterium | reverse complement strand
AGGCACCCCCATGTCGCGCATCATCTTGAAAATGGGGTTGTGGCTTTCGATGCGCACTCTTCTGATGTAATACTTGGCGTGTCTTGGGTGCATGCCGGAAGACGAGTCGAAAAGTTGGGAACCGTTGCCGGAAGGTTTAACGCAGGTAATGGCCGTAGAGCGATTAATCCCAAACCTCTCTGCGTATTTACGATTGGTCTCGATAGCCACCTCTTTTAATTTTCTGAAGGTCGAGGGGTTCCTTAAGGCAGGCGAATCCCATTGACCGGTGATAGAAACTCCCAGCAACGCCTCTTCTTCGCAATTTTTCTTCCATTCGCTGGAAAGGTACTGAAAATTGGTAAGACTGGCCTGATAAGTGCCTAGGATGGTGGCCACACGCACCTTATCCATCAAACTATCCTCCGTGTCTTCTGGCCGCGCCACCACTTCCGACAAATTGCAGAATTGTTTTGATTTCAACAGAATTTCTCCACACTGCAAATTATTAAGATAAACAATTTTTTGCTTACCATTTTTTGTCGTTGACGAAAACCCTCCAACGAAAAAATTATGAAATTCATCCACGGTACCGTTGTAAACATCCTCATACCCATCGAATTCAACGGAAATAACCTTGTGATTGTAAAACTGGCTCTCGTGTTCTAGGGCAGCATATTCTCGAAGAGGAGAGGAGACACGGCTGATCTCTGGACTTACCCCCCTATCTTTGCATTCACGCATCCATTCTTTTTTTAGAGGATTCCTTCCAAGTTTAAACTTTAATTCCGAATAGACACCAACCTGTCTTTCTTTTATTTTTTCTTTTCTTAGCTTATGTCCTCTCAACAACGCCTCAATATTTTGCTTTTTCTGATCAGGATCTTGCCATGCGCGCTTTAATCCGCATGAAATACTACAAACTCCGTATTCCCGCCGGGAAGTACCGGTAGAAAATTGTTCTCCGCATACCTCACATTTTTTATTAATAACAAGATATCCATCCCTAATTTCACAATCATATCCCAAACTTGTGTATGTTTTATAAGAATGCACAACACGGGGGTCTTCATTAAAATGATCCATCCCTAATTCAATAGCTGCCCATTTCGCTATTCCAAGCACTCCTCCCAAATGATCTTGACGCCATTTAGAAAAAAACTGCGGAAGGCCTCTTTCTTTAGCGTACAAAATCCAGTCCTTGTGCGAAAAACGTCTTTCAAGTCGTCTTGTCAGCTCCAGTGCATGGATTCGAAGCGTTTCATCGTCTATCCCAGAAAAATTTTTATTATTTTTACCGGAGTTATTTATGGAATGTTTTTGTCGATAGGCCTCCCATTTTTCTAAATTCCATTCTTGAACAGCTCTACGCATGGGATTACTATCACCCCTCATCATTTCTCCATGAAGCTGATCATGATCTTCTTTGCTCAATATCTCGAGATTGGAAGGATTATTGTTTTGGGCATTCCGATCTCTATGGTGCACCACATTCCCAGAGGGAACTTTCGTTTGGTAATGGAACTCTGCGATAAGTCTATGTTCTCCTTGGTTTCTGCTTTTACCATTATTGATCCACCAATAATCTTGGGAGTTAGAATTTGCATTTGGAAAAATATCTTTAATCGACGCCGCAAACTTTGTCACAATTCTTAAACTTTCTCCTTTCTCCAGTTTTCTTACTTCTTTATAACCTCCTTCTCGCAACATGAACTTGTGATTGCCTGTCGCCCGAATTACTGAACCATCATCAAGCCTAACTCGAAATACCGCTACCTGACGGCCCGTCAGACGAGGGTTTCTCATATACCGAACAACTACCTTGCCGTCTTTGTCAAGACAAAAAACAGGCACATCCTTACCCTCCTCTTTCAAAACCCTTATTGGAACATGTCCCCGGCCATCAGCAACATAGACAAGCGTATCCCCAGTCACGCACGGATTGGTGCCGGAGGTCCACATATCTGGTTCAAAGAGTTTCCATCTGCGCGTAGGCAACTGATGCTTAAGACTGCCGCGATTAAATATGCCGCGCTCGCCTGACCCAGCCTTGGCCAGATTAATCCACTCGTCCAAAAATTGACTCATAGTGGGCTTCTCATTGTAAGCCACGGAATTATTGGCCATGGATCGCTCGGGATGATTAAGATAAAACTGACCGTTTTTAGCCTCGCGCATCTCCATATCGTCAAGGTCAGAAAGAGAAATAAGCGCTGATCTGCGCACTCCCCCCGCCACCACAATCTCGCCGATTTTGCAAATAATATCGTGAGCATCTATGGTCTTCATCCTCCTGCCTTGTCTCGCAAGCATCCTCTCGCGCGTAAATTCAAGCAGGCTTTTTAATGGCTCGGGACCGGAAGATCTGCCTCCCATGGTTTTCAAGCGAGCGCCACGCGGACGCAAACCGGAATAATCAAACACCACATCTTTGCCGGCCGCCCAACTCTTCATGCCGTAGACGAGTGCGTCCGCCCAGCCTTCACGGCTATCCTCAATAACATACCTCTCCGCTCTGTCTCGAGTCTGTCTTTTGATAACTGGCAGTAAGCCCACGGTCTGCTCTTCCACCGAGAAGCCCACGCCCGTCCCGCACATCAAGATATAAACTATCTCCCCAAAATCCTGCCACTCTTTGGGCGCGATAAATGAACAGTTATAGGCCGCCACATTGGTCTTTCTGGCCGCCCTGCCCGAAAACTGAAGCAACCGCATAGACCCGAGCACTTTCATGGCCAACATGTACTCTCGAATCTCGACATACTCATCATCTTTCAGCTTGTCTCCTAAATTCTCGCGCATAAAAGCGACATAACGATCCACCGTCTCAAGCCAAGTCTCGCGCCTATTCTCCTCATCTAGCCATCTAGAATAGGTAGTGTAATAAACAAATTCAGATAGGGCGTTCTTGAAATATTTCTTGCTCTCGGTGGCCAAAATCCTCACATTCTCCGGCACTTCCCTTCTCGAACTTCTTAATTCCGCCCGTCTTTGCCTATACAAAATATAGGCTTTAGCTGCGGCCGGAAACTTCTTTAGAATAAGCACTTTTTCCACTATATCCTGAATCTCCTCCACGGTCGGAACATATTTTTTATCTTTCTCCTTGAAACCAAGCAGCTCTCCAAAAACCGCTTCCGCTACCTTATCGGCCGCTTCTTCCGTCCCCTCTTCCGCCGCCTTCATCCCCTTAAAGATGGCGCTCGAGATGCGTTTTAAATCAAACGGCACCACCGTGCCGTCTCTTTTTTTAATCTGTCGGATCTGTTTAAAATTTAGGTTGGTCATAACCTAATTTTAACCGCCGCTCTCGTCGATCCCAAGTGGATAACCTAAAAAACTTCTATCAGAAAACACGCGCCAAACGCTGTCCAATAAAAAGCCAGATTAAGCCTATGAAATAACCGCCTAAAATATCCGAAAAATAATGCACGCCTAAATAAAATCGGCTATAACCGATTAAAATGATGAAGAATAGCCCGGCCAACAAGTAAAGATATCTAGAGGTCGAAGCTTGAATATATAAAAAGTAAGATATCAAGCCGTAAAGCACCACTGCTATCACGGCATGCCCGCTCGGAAAAGAATAACCTGTCTCCGAGATAAGAGCCCCTTCCGGTCGAGGCCTGGCCACTAACAGCTTAAGAAGATGCGTAGTGATCTGGGCGCCTAGCAGACTTACCCAAAGCCAGATTAACCAGCTTCTTAAATTCTTCCGCCAAAGATATACAGAAAAAAGAAGCCCCACCCCCACGGCCACCTGCCAATTACCCAACCAAGTGATCCAAATAAAAAAATCAACCATTCAACTCTTTCTTGACACGCGCAATATCGATCTGATTTACGCTCTCTTTCTTAGCCTTCTCTATCTCTTCCAAGCGAGAAAGAGCTTCTTCTAATCCGAGCTTATATCGTCCATTAATAGCATTCATGACCTTCATGTACATATTGGTAAAATTAAAATAAGCCGCCCCTTTTTCATCGTCTGACGCCGGCTCTTTAAAATAGTTTTCAAGTAGATTTCGGGCTTCTTCCAATTCACCTTTTTCCAACAACTTTTCTAAAACAGCTGTGTCCATAAAATTTATGATTTAAAATTTCGCGCTATAACCGCTTTCAAGAGGAGCCTTTTCTCCTTGCCCACGCCCGGGTCCTCCATTATCTTTTCAAGAGATTCTTTGATAAATAATTTAGCCTCATGGCCTTTTTTTGATCCTACTTCCGTGCGTTCAATAAATTTCTTCAAAACTCCCTCCATCTTAGATAGGGGGGTACCAGTTAAAGTAAAATTCTTGACGGAAGAATCAATGTCGCCAGAAAGAGATTTCTCAAGTTTTTGGCTTAACTCTTTTTCGAAAGAACTCTCATCTAAACCTTCCATGTAATCATGGGAAGAAAGAGCTCCTTCTTTTCGCATCTTTTCAAAGATATCCCACCTTTCCTCTATCTTAGTCGTATCGAGTACTTTAGACTTGGGAGCTTTTGTCATCTCTTCCAAAAGCGTCTTGGCCCGCTTCTGGACCAGGCTAAAAATCGTCTTAGAGGGAGGAAACGGGTCGAATAAGCTTCTGCTTAGGGCAACAAAACTAGTTTCAGCCTCGCTCCTCAATCTCTCTAATTCCCCTAAAGAGTCGACCTGATCTGCCGTCTTTTTGTACTCGCCCACGACACTCCCGAGATTAATATGGTATTTATTTTTAGCTTCCTTAATAGCCGCCTCATCTTCTGCGTCGCGAAAAAGCCAACCCAAAAGTGGTGAGGCTTTCACATTGCCGATATCCCAGACAGTTTCTTTGGTCGAACGCTTGGCCACTTCAAGCACCTTTAGTTTCTCTTCTAAATCGCTTCTTGCCCCCAACTCCTCAAATCTCTTTTCAAGCTTAGAAATTTCAGTTGTGGTTTCTTTGTAGGACCTAGAGGTATCCAGAAAATCCTTGATAGCTTCAGGCTCGCTAATAGCCACTTTCTCAAGATAGGCATCGATGGATTTCAAATCTGCTTCCTCGAGTTTAATTCCAGTCTCATCAGTAATAACCTCTTTATATAACCTTTTTAACTCCTTGGAGGTCTCGTTCTTGTATTTAAAAGCTTCATAGCGAATCTCAAACTGCCCGGCATTGGCTTCGTTCGGCTCCAGTTCGTCCGGGTATTTAGATAAATGCTCGACAAAAGCCTTATCGTTCAATTTTGAATAAAGATCAAATTTATCTTTTTCACCCGCTGGCACGGTTTCAGTCATTACGTAATTATATCTTATTACATAATTTTAGCGCAAGACCACTATGATTTCTTCGGTTTCTTGCCTTTTGGCGCGGGTTTCCACATGCCGATAACCGCGCCTGTGGGGTCAGATACCACGGACATCCAGCCGGCTCCGGGCACCTCCGTCACCTCCTTTAGAACTTTTGCTCCGAGCTTCTTGGCTTTTTGAGTGGCCACCGCCACATCATCCACTAATACATAAGGCATCCACATGGATGGATTCTTTTTGTCCTGCCACATGCCGCCCGCCACCCCTTTGTCGGTCTTAATCATGGTGTATTTCATGGCCGGCATATATTCCCACTGCCAATCAAAAAGCTGGCTGTAAAATTTCTTGGCCCTTTCGCTGTTGCTTGTCTTTAATTCGACATGAATAAATTGATTTGCCATATCTATCTTCTTATTTTATTATTTATAATGCTTGGCACATCCTAGCACCTGGCACTTTTTTTTGCAAAAAATCTAAAACGCATTGTACCTATTTGCACCGACCGGAGTTTTTAGGAACAATGGCGTTTGCACATTTTGCACATAAATTGAATCCTGATGACCAATGATGCGCGCCCCGCCCGCCCTGTGCGCGCACAACAACCCCCGCCGT
>CAYJVD010000038.1:0-5862 GCA_964373585.1 uncultured Candidatus Saccharibacteria bacterium | reverse complement strand
GGATTTAAACTAGAGCAGTTTAGATTGGGTATGGGTGGGGGAGTCGAAGCCAAGGTGCTCGCAGGCTTTTTTGGTGGTGGCGCGGCCGCGCGGGGTGCGTTCCAAGAGTCCCAGTTGCAAAAGATACGGTTCGTGCACTTCCTCGATGGTGGCTTCTTCTTCCGAGAGTGCGGCCGCGATAGTGCCGAGGCCGACCGGCCCGCCCCCGAATTTTTCAATGATTACCGAAAGAATTTTACGATCGGAAAAATTGAGACCGAGCTCGTCGATCTCAAGCAGGGCCAAGGCTTTTTTCACGGCTTCCTTGTCCACGGCCTTTCGATGCACTTGGGCGTAGTCGCGGCAGCGTTTCAGGAACTGGTTGGCGATGCGCGGGGTGAAGCGGCTTCTTTTGGCGATTTCCACGGCCGCCTCATTTTCGAGCGCCACATCTAGGATCTTGGCCGAGCGGGCGATAATCTTTTCGATCTCTGCTTGGTTGTAAAATTCCAGCCGATATGTCCCTCCGGAAAAACGGGAACGAAGGGGGGCGGAGAGCGCCGCCACGCGCGTGGTGGCGGCGATCAAGGTGAAGGCGGGGAGTTCTAATTCGATAGTGCGGGCCGACGGCCCCTTGCCGATGATGATGTTAAGCGACCCCGACTCCATGGCGGGGTAAAGCACTTCTTCAATGAGCTTATTTAGCCGGTGCACCTCATCTATAAAAAGAATATCGCCGGGAGAAAGATTTGTAAGTATGGAAGCCAGATCGCCCACTTTTTCAATAGCCGGCCCCGAAGTGGATTTGATCTGGGTGGAGAGCTCTTTGGCCACCAGATGAGCGAGGGTGGTCTTGCCCAAACCCGGCGGGCCGTAAAAGAGGATATGTTCCGGCGGATGTTTGCGCTCTTTGGCCGCCTGCAGGAGGATTTTGAGGTTGTTTTTAATGATCTCCTGGCCTATGTAGTCGTCCCAGACCCCCGGCCGGAGGGAGCTATCGAGGAAACGGTCGTCCTTGGCGTTTGGCGAAAGAGAGCCTTCTTTTCTTGACATCAATAATATTTTATGCTAAGTTTTAAGACTTAAATCCAGCTCCTTAATCTCTAAGCAATAGAGTCTCACGGCTCAGATGGTTTTTCTAAGAGGACATTCTGGTTTTGGTATTTTATCAAATCTACTGGGATGCCCCTTGAGGAAAAGCTTAACTTTTAATATTTAATATTAAAAGAGTTGCTTAGAGATTAAGTATCTGGATTTTGTTTTTAAATATCTATCACGCGCCGCAACTCTTCGAGGGTCGTCAGGCCATGGAGCATCTTTTCAAGCCCATCCGCGGCCATGGACGGTATGCCTTCGGGCCGGGCGGCTTTTTCTATCTCGCGCTCGCTCGGATTTTGTAAAATGATCGGTTCGAGCGCCGCATTCATGAGCAGGCCTTCGAAAATGCCGATTCGCCCTTTGTAACCGATGCCGTTACATTTTTGGCAACCGACAGCCCGCCATATCTCGCTCACATTTTTTACTCCCAAAACTTTTTCTAGCAAATCTTTTTCTTCTTGGCTAGGGATATCTTTTTTCTTACAAGCTTGACAGAGCAGGCGCACCAGTCTTTGGGCCAAAATGAGGTTGATGGCCGAGGCGATGACTTTGGCGTTGACTTCAAGATCGATCAGGCGGGGGATGGCGCCGGCGGCGTTGTTGGTGTGCAGAGTGGAGAACACTAGGTGGCCGGTGAGCGAAGAGTTGATGGCGATTTTGGCCGTCTCTTTGTCCCTGATTTCGCCCACCATGATAATATCCGGATCCTGTCTGACGGCGCTGCGCAACCCTTCCAGAAATGCGTACCCCTTTTCCTCATTCACCTGAGTCTGGGAGATACCTTTCAGATGATACTCAATCGGATCCTCGATAGTGATGATTTTAGTTTGGGGCGTGTTCACGCTTCTCAAAAAGGTGTAAAGCGTAGTGGTTTTGCCTGAACCTGTCGGACCGGTCACGAGCACTAAGCCGTTAGGTTTGAAGATCTCTTTTTGAATGATGTCGAGCAGTTTCGGAGAGATACCCAGCTCTGTCAGGCTAACCTTGATGGTTTCAGGATTGAGGATGCGCAACACCAATGTTTCGCCGTAGGCGCTTGGAATGACCGAAGTGCGAATCTCCACCTCTGCCTCTTTCAGTTTGATGGTGAAGCGGCCGTCTTGGGCGCTTTGTTTGATATTTAACTTGAGCGAGGAGATCAATTTGACGCGGGACAAGATCAGCTGATAAGCCTCTTTGTTTAAGGTGGTGATATCTTGGAGGACGCCGTCTAAGCGGAACCGCAGGCGCACCGCGTTCTCCTCGGGTTCAAGATGAATGTCGGAAGCGTCCACTGCCGCCGCGCCGGCCAGAATGATTTCCAATATTTTAGAGACGCCGTGACTTTTGGATGTGGTCAGAACCTCTTCCACGCGCGTTTTCAGTTCGTCTATGTTTTTAATTTTCTCTAAGAAAAAATTTAACTCTTCGTCCGAAATGTCTATCAGGCCGGTCTGGGTCTTGGCGGCTTGGGAAATCTCCACATATCTGGCCCAAGCGCGTTCGAGACTAGTCTCGGAAGCGACATAAAGATTAAGGGTGTGGCGCGCGTTTTCCAGATCGGCGAAAATCTCTTTAAGACGCTCGTTTTTGGGAGAGAGAACGGCGATATCGAGTTTGTGGCCCGTTTTGGCGAAAGCGGCCATGCCAGCCTTACGGGCTTTCTCTTCCGGCACCAGTTTCAAGGCGTCGTTTTCGATCGAGATGCGGGAGAGATCTATGTAAGGGATGTTGTAGCGGCCAGAAAGCAGTTGGGCCAGATCCTCGGCCTCTTTTTTGCGCAAATCTTCTATCTTTTTGTTCTGTTTTTCTTCGTCGAACGGAGTCATAAAGTTATAAAGTCCATAAAGTCATAAAGTGTGTAAACTGTTAGACTTTTTACTCCGATTAGTTTAGCTTGATGTGGAATAAAAACATAGATTGACAAGTCTTTGTTTGGGTGATATGATCACAAACTAGTTCATTGATAGTCATGGCCGGGCACACCATATTTTTTACATCTTGACCCCTTCTCCTCGACAAGCTCGGAGTGGGGCCCTACGCTGATAAAAAATCTGGTGTGTCCGGCCATAATAAAGGGTTGACCCAGCAGGCTGGATCATAAATAGATTGGAGACCATACGGTTTCCGATCAGATGACCAAAGGAGGCGAAAATGCGAAGCATTTTGATGTTCGCGGCGTTGGTTCTGGTGAGTGTGTGCGCGGTGAGCGCGGTCGGCGCCCCCTTCGTGAATCAAATTCTTCTCCCGAAGGAGTTGGCCGATCATGTGCGTGCCGATCAGTCAGGGACGCTGGCCAAGGCCTACTTCAAGGCCTTGCAGTATTTCAACAAGAACAAGCTTCCCTTTAGCGTTCCGCTAAATTCATCATCTCCGTCAGGTCAAACGACTGATGTTCCCCAGTGGATCGAAGGGCTCGAGCTCGACGATCCGCCCGATGGGGTGTACTTTTTCGCGGATATCATCGAGAGCAAGGACGTGAAAGGCGCGGTGGTTTACAAGGTGCGCACCATGGCCGAGAAGCGCCAGTTCGGTGAAAACGAAAAGGCGCTCTTCTGGAACGGTGTGCCGGTCATCTCCGCCACCTGCGGCAATCCGTGCCAGAAAGTGAAGGAGAAGCCGGCGCCTGACCCCAAGGTCATGCTGATCGGAAAGACGAATGGTAAGTCCACGCCCGTGGTTGCGGACGATGGGAGGAAGGGGTACGAATACTCTCCTGTCTCCCCATCCGTTCCGGCCACGGCCACGAGGTCTAGCCAAAGGGCGGTGACCACGGGGCCGATCGAGCCCGGGGCACGAGAGCATGCCATCAGGGATCTGCTCTCGCAGCGCGCGCACGCGAGACCGGGGCCAGCTCAAGTGGCCTCACCACCCGCACCCGAGTCGCCAGAGCGGCGTCTCATTGCGCGTCACCGGTGTAATATCTGCGGCGTGGAGTTTTATAGCCACCCTGTTCTCTGGGAAGAGAACGGGCGCTGTCAGGAGGGCGATAGGCTCTATGAAGAGCATTATCGCCAGTATCACGCGCGCGTGGTAATGGTCGAAGAAAGACGGCCTCCTCCCGTGCGCATCATCATGAGGCGTGGGGGGTACTACGGTGGCGGTTACGGCGGTTACGGTTACCGCCATCCTCGAGCAGCGCGCCAGGCTCCCGTCATCATCAATCAAAATACATTCAGTAGCGGTGGCGGGTCGATTTCAGGCGGCCCGCGCGAGGGGTCGTCCGGGTCATCTGGAGGATTTTCTGGAGGCGGGCCGCGCGAAGGATCATCTGGAGGATTTTCCGGAAGCGGGCCGCGCGAAGGGTCGTCCGGAACGACCGCCTCGGGTTTTTCATCCCGAAGTGGCAACCCCTTCGGGGCGCCATGACCTGTCCGAGCCATAGACACCCGTTTATGGCTCTCTTATTGAGAAATTCTCTACCTAGAGGAGTTCTCATAGGAGATAAAAATAACTTTATGTTTAGATCAATAAAATTTTTAGGTTTACTTTTCCTGCTTTTTCCCTATTTCACTCACGCCGCCGCCTTTAACAACAGCTCAAACGAGCTGCCCACTTTCTCTGTTACCAATGTCACCCGTAATCCGAACTCTACCACCGCTTGGGCGTCTTCAGTCTCGGCTGACGCCGGCGATGTCATCGGCATGCGGGTTTATTATCACAACACTTCGCGGACAGAGAGCGCCAACCGCACGCGCATCTCCTTCAGTGTCCCTTCAGGCGCGGCCACAAGCTTTGCGGCTTCTGGCAGCGTATCTGCCGACAACGCCTCACAAGTCGCAGGTAGCGCCACTATCAATTTAAGCTCGAGCCAGATCTTGACTTTTATTCCGGGCTCTTTTTACTGGTACCCTGATCAAGACACTCCTTTAAATAACCCTATTACCACCCCGCCGGGCACTCAAAGAGAGTCCGATCTCTTCACTGGCGGCGGGATGATACTTGGAAATATCCCCGCGGAACCATCGGGCAGACCGTATCAGTTCCAAGGCACGGTGCATGTGCAGTTTCGCGTGGGTGGAAGCGGTTCCAGTTCTAATTTACCGAGCGTTACCACAAACTCCGCGAGCGGTATTTCCGGCAACGGCGCCACCTTGAACGGCTTTATGAACGCCAACAACAATGCCAATGTGTCTGTTTTCTTCGAATACAGTCAAAACAGTAATCTTACCAACCCTATTCGTACCAGTACCCAAAACTTCACCTCAAGCTCTGCCACCTTTAGCGCCTTTGTGGGCGGTCTTGCTCAAAACGTGACTTATTTTTACCGAGCTGTAGGCCAAGGGGTGAGCGGCCAGCAAGTTTTCGGCAACATTCAAAGCTTTGTGGCCGGTTCGGGTTCGGGCGATTCTTTCAGCCTGCCGTTCGTTTCCACCAACCCTATCAGCAAGGTGCCTAACTCCAACACTGTGCTCTTGAACGGCTTTCTTTCAAGCGCCGGGGGGAATAATACTAACGCCACAGTGCGCTTTGAGTGGGGCACCAACGTCTCTCTCGGCAACAGCACGCCTAATCAATTCATAGCCACAGGGGCGTTCAATGCGCCGCTATCTAACCTTTCGGCTAACACCGTCTACTATTTTAGGGCGGTGGCCCAAAACTCTTCCGGCACCAGTCAGGGCAATATCTTAAGCTTCATCACCGAAGAGAGTTCCCAGACCAATTTTGTGACCACCAATCCTGCCACGAGCATCGGCAGAACTGTCGCTACCTTAAACGGCTTCTTTTCGTTGCCGGGAAACAGCACGGCTGTAACCAGCTGGTTTGAGTGGGGCTCTACCGGTTCGCTCGGCAATCGCACGCCAG
>CAYJVD010000037.1:0-5865 GCA_964373585.1 uncultured Candidatus Saccharibacteria bacterium | reverse complement strand
GATAATAGATTCTCCGTAATTCACCAAAGATGACGCCGGTTCACTGGTGCCCCAACTGATATCTGCGGAGCTGGATGTGATGTTGGTCACCTTGATATCTCTTATGAGAGGCGGGGTGGTGTCAGCCAGATTAGCCACGGCTCCTCCTTCTCTCGATGTGGTGGTAGCCTGAAAACCAAGCCCGCCATTGTCATCGGAGAAAAGATTGTTGGCGGAATCGTAAGATTTCACCCGGAAATAGTAAGCGGTGCCAGATGAAAGCCCGGTGATCGGCACGGAATGAACGGTGGTCATGGTAGTGACAGTAGCAGTCTGGCCATAAGCGATGGTGGTGCCATAATCCACCACCGAATTGGAAGCTTTATCTGTCAACCAGTTGGCCTCAAAAGATGAAGTGGAAAGGATGCGACTGCGCACACTTGATGAAGGAATATTAGCAGGATCCAAAAGATCGATGGTCATATTGGTGGTGGAAGCCACGCCGATGTTGGAAGATACGGCGCCGTCGTTTCCCGCCACCCGGATTTGAGCCGTGGTAGTGGAGTAGCCGTTGGCATCCGTCTTGGCCGTCCAGGTGATTGATTTGCCGGTGCCGTTAGCGATACCTCCGCCGACACTGCCGGAGGTGGTTACCGCTCTAATCCAGACGTAGGCGCCGGGGCCGGCGGTGTGGGCAGTCGCCACGCTTCCATTTACCGCGCGCGTGACCGTGCCGCCTAAAGTAGTGCTGGTTTTTGAATTGTATGAAATCATCTCATCATCTATCATGATGACGCCTGAAGAGGGAAAATTGGTGGTCGTCCCGACCACTACGCCCGATGTGTCCGAGGCTGTAAGCGTCGTTTGCAGAGTGGAACCGGAACTGTACAAAAGATGCATCGTGCTTGAAGAGGTTTCGTTGTCGGTTACGTTATAACCGACCGTCACCAAGCCCAGAGAGTTTTGGGATGCCGTCAAGCTGGAGATGGTGGGAGGTGAATTAGTAAATGTGAAAGAGCGGGTGGTGGTGCCGATGTTGGCGCCCTCCACCGTGCCCCCGACATTTAACGCGCGAGCCCGAATGTCGTAGGTGTGGTCAATGACCCACGGCACGGAGACGGTGCTGAAATTCCAAGAGGAGGTGGCCCCACTGGTGGCGAAAAAGGTTTCGGTAGTCTGATTAAAACTTGACCCTCCATACCACTTGTTTACGGACGGGTGGGTATCTTTGATAGAGAGATCTACCGAGGCAATGGGGGTCTGTGTGTCGAGCGAAGTGCCGGTGACTGATGAGATAGCGTAAGACTGCTGGGGACTGGCCGCAGTACCGGCAGTTGTGCAACTGTTCCCGCTTGTGGAACAGAAATCGGTAATGCCAACTAACGGCGGGGTGCCGTCTTCGTAGAGTGTGCCGGCGGAACCGGCGCTACTTCCGCTTGCTTGAGCATTCGAACCGACTGCGCCACCTGATTGAGTGTTGGTCCCGGAAAATGTTTTTGTTTTATAAAACAGGGCAACCCGTCCGCCTCCTCCGCCACCTGAAACCGCTCCGCCACCGCAACAAGTACCACTACCATTCCCTCCGCGTCCACCATTAGCAGTAATAGAACCGCTACCGGCTAGAGTTAATGCCTCAAGATGAACCGTTCCACCACTGCCACCCCCACTGCCACATCCGCCATTTGGTTGCGAGGTATCATTACCCTGACCACCATTGACACTAACTGTACCAGACACTGTAATTGTGCCAGTGGCGCTGATTCGAATATAACCGCCACCTAATCCACCGAGCCCATCTGAAACCCCTCCCCCACTTCCAAAGGAAGCCGGGTATGAATTACTTCCGTTTGCGCTTCCCCCAGCGATACTTCCCGAGCCACTACCACCCGCACCACCATACCCACCTCCGCCCGCGCCTTGGCCCGGGCCTTGACCATTGCCACCACAAGTACCATTACTTCCTGCGCCAGGTCCATTACCAGAAATAAAACCGGCGCTGTTCCCAGAGAACGTTCCAGCAATTGTAACATTAGTCGCGTTTATGGTTGTGGACGCAAAAGAGAATGTTTTTCCTGAATCAACCGTGACAGTAGGTACGTCTACCAACACCCATTCAGCGGCCGTCGTTCCAAAATTAATTTGTGCATTCGTTGTGGTGGCTTGAATAGACCCGTTATTGATTACTGTTGAAGTAACAAATGACTGACTATGCTGGAGAATTGGTTTAGAGAGATTTTGGTCATAGAAATAGATGGTACCGGGACGACCTTTCGTTCCACCACCTGGCACACTTCCGCCTCCAACACCTCCACTTACCGCCACAGTAGCCGTGATAAGATTAAACGTTGTCGCCGCGATGGTGATTCTGCCACCAGCACCACCACCACCGTGGCCCATATTACAATTTCCACCAGAACCAGCACCGCCACTGCCGCCATTCGCGCTCATGGAACCCGAACCAGTAACCGTGCCTGCAATTATATATACAGAACCTCCTGAACCACCTCCAGCGCCAAAACCACAATTTGATCCGGTTGTGTTCAACCCATTAGCCCCACTTGCGCTAATTGTCCCATTAATCGTTGCCGTGCCTGAAACATTAATTTTGAATGCGCCTCCACCAGCGCCGCCTCCACTACTTGTTCCATCTCTTCCGCCTCCACCACTTCCGAAAGAATTAGGAGTCGTTGTGCTCCCATATATGATACCCCCGGCAGATCCGGTAGCTGTTTGATTGCCATCATTTCCGTAGCCACTAGAGCCCGGGCCACCTTGTCCTCCATGCCCTCCCCCGCCACCACCAGCAGAGCCATTCACGGAATTCACACCGGGACCTGTTCCCGCCGCAGACCCACTTCCCTTCCCGTCCACATTGATTGACCCCCCGCTGTCTATGGTAAATGTGGTAGAGGTGGCGCCACTCAAGTTGCCGGTGATGGTGCCGCCTGATTGGATGGTGATGGCGGAGGAGCCACCGGTCATGTTGATACTGAATGTTTCTCCGGCCGCAGTGGTGAGTACGCCGCCGGAGGCAATCACCAGATTACCTGTGCCGGAGATCACTTCGTTGTTAGTCATGGTGTTGGAAGTGGAAACCGTGCATGTGTCGTTTAGCGTGCCGGTGTTGCAGGCGAAGTTCTTGGCGTAAACCGGAGGGTTTACCCCGAGCCCGGTCGAGGGGTCTGTCGGTCCAAAAAGAAACTCTAGTTTGTGCACGCCGCCGGAGAGAACTCGATTTTCAATACGTGATTCTTTTTGATCGCATGAATAGCCGTGCACTTTGATCTTTCCGTTCTCCGGTCCGAACGGCAATCGTTCATTGCCGCAGTATAACCCCTCAAACTCTAGGTCGCGGCCGAAAACCGCCCGATCATCGGCCGATTGAATGATTAGATCGCTCTCTCCGTATGTGCGAAACTTGGCGATGAAACGATCCCCAACAGTCAGATTGGACTGGAGATTGACTATCTCAAGATAAGCTCCGGCCAAGGCTGAAAAGTGAGTGGTGGCAAAGCTGACCTTGTTACCCAGATCCTTTGGAATGGCGCTCGATATCTCCCAATCGCGACATTTCATTTTCAATTTATCAAAATTCTGGTCGCTGCAGTATAAAATAGCATTGGCTTTTTTGCCGGACACCACCTTGTTCAAGATCACATCGGCGCTCGAAAAGCTAAGACCGCCGCTATCAACATACAAGATATCAGTTATGACGCCTTTATCTTCAGCATTCGGCTTCCTCATCTTCAGAGACAAGCCCGCCTCGGGTTTGCTTGATTTTGAAAGATCGAGCTCTAAATCCTTATTTTTAAGCGATATATCGTATAGACCGCTATTGGCTTTGACCGAACCGTTTATTTTAGTGACATTGCCATCTATCTCCATGCGCACGGACAATGTATGCCAACCGCTTTTTAGCAATAAAAAACCGAAGGCTAGAAAACCCAAAACTACCCCTATGCGCACTATCTGGTTTTTCTCTATTTTCTTTCTCTTTCTGCAACGGGCCACCCTTTAATTTTAACATTAAAAAGTGCATAACTTATGGATAAACCTGTGGATAAATAGGATAAATACCAAACGGGTGGATAAATACCAAACGGGTGGATAAATACCAAACAGGATCTTGGTACGATCGTACCAAGATCCTGTTTTGCGTAAGGTATCTAAATCTAGCGTGAAATTTCGAAATTGGGCGTGAAGTTTCGAAATTAAGCCCGAAATTTCGAAATTGGGCGTGAAGTTTCGAAATTAAGCCTGGAACTTCGAAATTGAGCCTGGAATTTCGAAACTAGCTGAAAGTGACCAAAATTGTGGTCACATCCGAAGGTTCCTTGTGATGATCGATTTTAAGGATTACTTTATTAAAACTATCTTTAATCTTTTTAGCTAACCTTTGGGCCATCTGATTTTCCGTGGTAGTGATCACTAAATCTTCCTTGTCTTTTTTCAAGCTGATTAGACGATCGAGCGGATCTTTTTGCCACGCGCGCTGGCAAAAATTTTCAGTCAGATTCATCAGCTCCTCTCTCAACTCTTTGGGACTATTTTTGACTGTTATTTTACCCGCATACAATTTGTCCTTTATCATCTGACAGGCCGGGCACAATATTCTGGAAAATTCTAACATGCGATTTTCTCTCTTTCCCAGAAACGAAACCTTGTCATGCCGCCAAACCTTTTTATGATGATAGGCGTCGCATGTCTTACATATAGAGACCCCTTTTTTCTCGCGACCGAACTCCGCCTCCTCTGACCTAGTTCTTGGTAATTTTATTCTACTCGGCTCCTTAAATATTTTTGGCATAATATTTTTGATGATACGCTTCGGCTTTATAAAAATCACTGGCTGGAACAATCTGGGTAACAATAGGCCCTAGATGCTTGCCTGACTGTTCTAATTTTGCTTTTGATTCTCGGGCTCTCTTTTCCTGCTCGGTTGAATGATAAAAAATGGCTGACCGATACTGCTCACCGTAATCAGATCCCTGGGCATTTAATCGAGTGGGGTCGTGCATATTCCAAAAAATATCTAAAAGCTCGTCGTATGTGACCATAGCAGGATCGTAAAGTATGTCAACCGCTTCGGCATGGCCGGTATCCCCAGCGCAAACTTTTTCATATGTGGGATTCATCACACTTCCTCCAGTATATCCCACCCTAGTCTCGATAACTCCGGAAACTTTATCAAAAGTTTTCTGCACCCCCCAAAAACAACCAGCCGCGAAAGTCGCTTTTTCAGAAGTAACTGTCATCTTGAAACACAATCTAGCATACAAACCATCCACCCGCCAGACCCATACTGGTGAGAGTGGGGAAAGGTTTAACCTTTCCCCACTCTCATAAAAACATCGGGCGGTTTTTATAACCGCCCGGGACCAAAAGACTAACCTAGGCTCTCGGTAAATGACCTTGGGTATCCTGCGCTTATAGTCATATCTCTAGCCAGCGGTAAGATTACCTCGTTAAGCTTATTGAGCACACCTGGGAGTTCCTCATTGGTATAGCGAGCCGTAGGTATTCTCATCTCAAATCGAGCTATCAAACGCTTGCCTGCCTTAATGATAGAAAAATGTGTATTCCCGGCATATTTCATAGTAAGGGGAGAAGTGAGATATTCCGGATTTCTCGGTTTGGCAGGTAAGTGAACAATAGTCCACTCGATGTACCACACGGTGCTCAAGTGCCAATAATCGAAAAGTCTCTTGCAAAGACCTTTGACTCCCAAACCGCGCCCGGCACAGTGATAGCTTGCGCTGTAAAGTGAGTATCTCAGGCTAGATCACCTCCATGCCAGATAGTAGACGAACAAAAAAACTTTGTCGAGGATTTGATGCGTACCCCTTTTAGTAGACACTTCTAAATCCTAGAACCTAGACTAGCCAG
>CAYJVD010000036.1:0-6196 GCA_964373585.1 uncultured Candidatus Saccharibacteria bacterium | reverse complement strand
ACTTCGCTCCGAGAGGACCTCTCCGAAGAGGAGCGGCGCGTCATCGAGCTCATCAAATCTCCCGTCTCACGCGACCAGCTCATCGCAGCGCTCGCGCTCCCGATCACCGATGCGAACATCCTCCTCTCCGCGATGGAGATAAAGGGCCTCATCAAAGAGGAGCTCGGCTTTGTCCGGATCAGATAATTTGACCGAGCATTTTCTCGAATTCTAGAAAGTGCCGGGTTGACATGTGATAGGCTTTTGAGATATCAATGCTGACTTGGTATGAAACTCGTCATCGTCGAATCGCCCGCGAAGGCGAAGACAATTGAAAAATATCTCGGTAAGGGGTACGCCGTGCGCGCGAGCGTCGGTCACATCCGCGACTTGCCCAAATCGAACAAAGATGCGGTGGACGTCGCGAGCGGTTTCGTGCCGCGCTACCATGTCGTGAGAGAAAAGCAGCATGTCATTGACGCGCTCCACAAAGAAGCCGGTAAAGCAGAGGAGGTGATTCTCGCTACCGATCCCGATCGCGAGGGCGAGGCGATAGCATGGCACGTGGCGGAGACCATCGGTCTCAAGAGCCCGAAACGCATTGTTTTTAGCGAAATTACGGAGCGCGCCGTGCAGGAAGCTCTTGCAAATCCGCGCGGCATTGATGACGAACTGGTGAAAGCGCAGGAGGCCCGCCGCGTGCTCGATCGTCTCTTCGGATATGACCTGTCCGGCCTCGTATGGAAGAAGGTGCGCTACGGGCTTTCGGCCGGGCGCGTGCAATCGCCCGCCTTGCGCATCATCCTGGAACGCGAGCGCGAGATAAGAGCTTTCAAACCAGAAGATTATTTTGTCATCTCTGCCATTCTCGAAACACCGAGGAAGGATGAGATACGCTTCCTCTCGTCGATCGAACCCAAAACCGAAAAAGAGAGCGAGGAGATATTAAAAAATGCCCGAGCGAACAGATGGAAAGTGGAAAATATAGAGGCCGTGGAGCAAAATAGATACCCAAAACCCCCCTTCATCACCTCCACCCTTCAGCAAGCCGCGAGCTCAAGGTTAGGTCTCTCTCCCGGCATTACTATGCGCCTGGCACAAAAATTGTACGAAGGTGGCCATATCACATACATGCGCACCGACAGCACTAATCTAGGCAAAGCCGCTCAAGATGAGATACAGAATCTCATCGCGCGAAAATACGGCAAACCGTATGCTTCACCAAAAGTCTATAAGACAAAATCCAAAAACGCCCAGGAAGCTCACGAAGCCATTCGACCCACCCATGTCATGTCTGATCCTAAAGGCCTTTCAGACAAAGAGTCCAGACTTTATAAATTGATTTGGGAACGCACGGTTAGCAGCCAGATGACCGAAGCCAAAATGCTCAAGACGAAAATTAGCGCCTGCACAACCAATCAATCCGTGCCGATCTTCGAAGCGACCGGTCAACGTATTTTGTTTGACGGCTGGCTAAGGGCTGATCCTGCCGCGCGTGGCGAAGAGGTTGAACTGCCCAAAACAGAGAAGGGTGAAAGTTTGACATTGAAAAATATTGAAAGCGAGGCTAAGCGGACAGAGCCGCCTCATCGTTATTCGGAAGCCGGACTGATCAAAGAGCTGGAAAAAAGAGACATCGGCAGACCTTCCACTTACGCCACCATCATCCAGACCCTGCTCGGCCGCAGTTACGTTGAAAAAAAGGACCGCTCCTTAGTGCCCACTGCCACCGGCGAAGTGGTCTCTCAATTCTTGGAGGAACATTTTGGCTCCATCATCAGCGACACTTTCACGGCCGAGATGGAGGAAGATTTAGACAGCATATCGAGGGGTGAAAAAAATTATTTAAAAACCCTCAAAGATTTTTACGGACCTTTCAGCGAACATCTAGCTTCAAAACACAACATCCCCAAAGTGACCAATCTAGGCGAGGCGCCCAAAGAGATGACCTGTCCAACATGCCAAGGTCCCATGATCATCAAACTAGGCAAGAATGGAAAATTTTTAAGTTGCGCGAAATATCCCTCATGCGAAGGCACAAGAAGTATCGAGGGGCGTCTGCCCGGTGAAAAAGAAAAGCCAAAGAGCACTGGCATCAAGTGCGCCAAATGCAAAGAGGGCGAACTGGTAGAACGCAAAAGCCGTTTCGGTATTTTCTACGGCTGTTCCAGATACCCTGCTTGCAAACATATATTAAAAAAAATAGACTCTCCGGAGCCAAATGCAGAAAACAGATAACACCATCTCGTTACTTTCAAGGGACACCTCGGAAGAGAGGGCTCTCATAGAGAAAGCTTTAAACTTCGCGGAAACGGCCCATAAAGACGAGCTCCGCTATTCCGGCGAACCTTATATCGTGCACTCGCTCGAAACCGCCAAAAACTTGGCGGATTTGAAGATGGAGGCCACCGTCATCGCGGCGGGTCTTCTGCACGATGTGTTGGATCAAGATAAAATTAGTTTGGAAAAATTAGAGGAAGAGTTCGGACAGGAGATCGCTTTCTTGGTAGAAGGGGTGCATAAACTGGGAAAACTAAGATATAGAGGGAACGAACGCAGAGCTGAAAACTTACGCAAACTTTTTGTGGCTATGGCTAAAGATATCAGAGTGCTCATCATCAAGCTCGCTGGTCGTCTCCACAATATCAGCACGCTAGAGCATGTGCCAGCCGAAAAACAAAAGCGCATCGCCCTTGAAACACTGGAAATCTACGCGCCGCTTGCCAATCGCTTGGGTATGGGCAAACTAAAAGACTCATTGGAAGAAAAAGCCTTTGCTTTCGCCTATCCGGAGGAGCACGCCAAGGTCAAAAGTCTCCTGACCGAAAAGGCCGCCCAAACCAAGGAGTATCTTGAAAAAATCTACCGCTCGCTGCAAAAAGAACTGGTCAAAAACAGTTTCCTTTTGGCCAAAGTAGAGTATCGCGCCAAACAGATTTACAGTTTGTACAAGAAACTGCTGCGCCACGACATGGACATTAACAAAATTCACGACATTTACGCTATCCGCATTATTGTTCCAAGCGTAAGCGATTGCTATCAAGTGCTCGGTTTGATCCACGGCGCTTGGACGCCCGTACCCGGAAAAATTAAAGATTATATCGCTCTTCCGAAAGCAAATGGCTATCAAAGCATCCACACTTCGATCTTCACCGGAGATGGAAAAATCGTGGAAATCCAGATAAGGACGGAAGAGATGCACAAGGAGGCAGAATACGGTATCGCCTCGCACATCGCCTACGCGGAAGCAGGCAAGCCAAAGACAGGAGGCATGCTTTCCAAAAAGTTAGCTTGGGTAAAACAGCTGCTTGATTGGCAAAAAAATATCTCCAGAAACGCCAACCCTGAAGAGTTTATAGAAAATCTAAAAATGGATTTTTTTCAGTACAGAGTCTTCACTTTCACCCCCAAGGGGGATGTCATTGACTTGCCAGAGAACGCCACCCCCATCGATTTTGCTTACGCTATTCACTCGGAGATCGGAGATCACGCTTTCGGCGCTAAAGTAAACTCCAAGATGGTCACGCTCGATTCTTCTCTGAAAAATGGAGACATTATCGAGATCCTTACCAAGAAAGGCAGCAAACCATCCCGCAAATGGCTTGATTTCGCGAAGACTACCGTGGCTAAAAAAAATATCCGAGCCTATCTTGGAATTTCTAAATAGAAAAATTCTTGATGGAATAAAGCCCTTCTTCGCTCTCCTCCCGCTCCGCGTCCGCGGATCGGGAGACCGCCCCCTCCTCTAAAACAGTCCCAACCGGCTCCTCACCAAGAGCCACCTCCTTATTTCCTTCCTTATTTCCTTCCGAAATCAGAGAGAGGAAATTCTTCAAGTCGTTCGGCGAAAAAAAATCTATCACCACTTTTCCGCCGTAATCTCTTCTCTCAATCATCACCCTTGTTCCTAACTTTTCAGTCAATCTCTCCTCAATCTCCATAAGTTCGGGGTCGGGCATGAATTTTTTCTTACGCACCTTGTCGAAAGCGATACGTCGCGCCAGCTGTTCCGCTTCGCGCACATTTATCTTTTTTATAATAAGCTCTTTAAAAAAAGTGGCCTGCTCTTCCGGTCTATCGCCAAGCATGAGTAACGGCCGGCAGTGACCCTCAGTGATCTCTCCCCGCGAAAGACTGTTTAACATCTCTTCCGGCAAGCTCAGTAAGCGAATGGTATTTGAAACATACTCGCGGCTCATGCCGATTTTTTTGGCAATTTCAAAATGCTTGAAATTAAACTCTTCGTAAAGACGATTAAAAGCTCTGGCCCGATCCACGGCGTTCAGATCCTCCCTTTGGATATTTTCTATTATAGCCAACTCCAGCTTGGCTTTATCACCATCGTCCCCCACTCTGATGATCACCGGCACTCTGGAAAGTCCTGCGATTTTGGAGGCCCGCAATCTTCGCTCTCCCGCGATCAGTTCATATTCGACCCAAATACCCCCGTCTTCCTTCTCTATCTCTTGGCGAGTAACCACGAGCGGCTGAAGGACGCCGTATTGGCGGATGGAATCAGCCAGATCGCGCAGGCGATCCTCATTAAAATCCCGTCGGGGCTGATACGGGTTTGGTTTGATTTTCTCAAGCTCCACCCAAAAGATGGCGTCGCTCGAGTGGGGATAGATTTCTTGCTCCATATTTTTTATTATACCAGAAAACTAAATGCCGCGGGAGAGAGTCGAACTCTCATGAGGTTTCCCTCGATAGATTTTGAGTCTATTGCGTCTGCCATTCCGCCACCGCGGCTACGCTTTCAAACCTACACCATTATATTTAACACCTAGAAAAAAGCCACTCTTGAGAGCGGCTTGCGGGCGCCTCGGCGCCTCTCTAATCTTTCTTTTTTCCTTCCGGCGGAACATCTCCGCCCGCCTCAGGCTTGTCCTTGAAGAAGAGCGCGGCCACCGTCATGAGACAGCAGATCCCAAAAAGGACGACGATCAAAAGCATTATACCCATATTCATGCGCATCCTCCTGTCATCCAATCTTCACTCGTTGTATACTGTCAAACGCCTTATGTCAACAGATAAAAAACTTGGGGTGGTGATCGTAGGACCAACCGCTTCCGGAAAAAGCGACCTGGCCCTAAAACTAGCCCTTAAATTGAGAGGCGAGATCGTATCGGCCGACTCACGCCAAGTGTACAGGGGGTTAGATGTAGGCACGGGCAAAATCAGTAAAAAAGAGATGCGTGGTGTCCCCCACCATCTATTAAACGTGGCCAACCCCAAACACCAATTTTCAGTGGCTTTATACAAGAAGCTGGCTGAAAAAGCCGTAAAAGAGATTCAAGCTCGCCGCAAATTGCCGATCATCTGCGGTGGCACGGGACTGTACATCTCGGCTCTCACGGGCGACCTGTCGATTCCAGATGTGCCGCCTGACCCTAAATTGCGCGATGAGCTTGGAAAAAAATCTCCGGAAAAACTGTTCCAAATTCTAAAGAAACTAGATCCCGCGAGAGCAGATCAGATAGATAGAAAAAACACGCGCCGCTTGATCAGAGCCATCGAGATCGCCAAAAAAATAAACACCGTCCCGATAGCGAAAAGTCGCGCCCCCTTGAGGAGTTCGACTTCTTACATCCTGATCGGTCTGCTGCCCGATAAGAAAAAGATCCGCGAAAATATCCATAACCGTCTATTAGCACGCTTAAAAAAGGGGCTTGTTGCTGAAGCGCGGCGCCTCCACGCGCGCGGCTTGTCATGGAAGCGCATGGAGGAGCTAGGGCTTGAGTATCGTTATCTCTCGCGCTATCTGCGGGGTAAAATAGAGAAAGAGGCGATGCTAGAAAAGCTCGAAACGGAGATCTGGCGCTACGCCAAGCGCCAGATGACCTGGTTTGGGCGCGATAAACGCATCCACTGGATTAAAATCTAATTATGGACTAATATATATTAATGTCTCAAGATCAATTAATTAAACTGGCCTGTACCAAATGCAAGCGCGTCAACTATTGGAGCCGCAAGAATCGTAAGAAAGTGGAGCGCAAAATCGAATTAAAAAAGTACTGTAAATGGTGCAAAAAACATACTGGTCATAAGGAAGCTAAAAAATAGTTGGTATGGGGGCATAAGCTCAATGGTAAACTGCCGCTCTCCAAAAGCGGACTTCCAGGTTCGAATCCTGGTGCCCTCGTAAAAATATGACATTGGAACATCCAAATATAAGTGACGCAGAGAAAAGATTCCTGGAGAAATTTGGCGTGGACGG
>CAYJVD010000035.1:0-6564 GCA_964373585.1 uncultured Candidatus Saccharibacteria bacterium | reverse complement strand
TTCCGATCTCCCTATGGGCCGTATAGCCCTTGGCCTTATTATCGGGGCTTTAGTTTCACTGCTTGGGTGGTGGCGCCTGAAGACATTTATCAGTCAGGGCGGCGTTTTTCTTGTTCTAGGATCCACTATTATCTTGCTTACCACATATGCTGCGCGGGCAGCCTATGGATTTTTTACCCCAGTGAGTGCCCTTTTTTTGATGTTCCTTTCCGCGGCATTTGTGGCCTTGGCGAGCGTAAAATATAGAAGTCGCCCGCTTTCTCTATCAAGTTTAATTCTGGCTGGATTCGCGCCGTTGCTCACAAGCACTCCTACCCCAGACTACGTCTATCTTTTTTGGTATTTACTTGTAGTCATCCTTGGAACTATTTGGATCGTCTCAATAACCAAAGACCGGATTTTGACATTAGCGGCCCTTATCCTGGTCATCTTATATAGTTTACCGCATTTTCAATCCTACCAGTCACCGCAAGCAGACGCCCTTCTTCTTTTCGCGTATGGTTTTTCCGCCATATTTTTTATGGTCCACACCTTTGGAATATTGAAGGACCGGGAGGTTAATAAGGTGTCTGATCTTTTAACAGCAGGAGGAAACGGCCTCTTTGTTCTGTCTTGGATCTATTTTGTGGCGCCCAAAGAATGGCAAAGTCTTATTCTCTCTGCGTGGGCGGTGGTTTTCATGGCGGGCGCATTTATAGTGTCAAAAATCAGAGGGAGAATTGGACCTTTCATCACCTATGCTGGTGTCGGGGTTTTGCTTATTGCCACTGCTACATCCATAGAGCTTAGTGGTGCCGTCCTCACGATTGCTTTTACGATTGAATGTGCGCTCCTTACTCTTATTACGTATCTTATCTTAAAAGATGTTAATGTTGCAGAAAAAGTGGTTTTGCTTTTCTGGGGGCCTATCATTCTTTCTTACACTAGTGTGTTTTCAAACGCTTGGAGCATGGGGGTCTTTCATAAAGATTTTTTCGTCCTTTTTATCCTATCTTCAGTACTTTTTGGTCTTGGTCTATTCTTTAGATCACAATTTACTGACTCAAAGGATGGAGAGAGTTCGCTCCCGTCAGTCTTTATTGTGGTGGGTTCAATCTACGCATACATTTTGCTTTGGTTATCTTTGCAGGCGGCTCTTTTAGATGACGATGTGGCGGTCATGATCTCCTTAATAATCTACACCATCATCGGTATTTCGACTTATCTTTCTTCGGAAGCCGTTGAAAAAAAGGGAGTTCGTCGTTATGGAGGGGTGTTATTGGGGTTTGTCGTTCTGCGACTCCTGTTTGTAGATGTTTGGGAGATGGAACTAACTGGCAGGATAATAACTTTCTTCCTGGTGGGCACACTACTTCTAAGTACGGCATTTTTTAGTCGCAGAAAGAAGGGCACAGCATGAGAATATTGTATATTTTTATTGTATTGATGATGGCGCTTGTTTCGAGACCTCTATTTGCTCACCATGAGACGTTTATGCCCATCGAAAAACCTCAAGATGTGCCAAGCGCTTATCGAAAGTATCTGGAAGTGGATAGTATCAAAATTAAGGTGCCGACAGTCATCGAGATGCCTTTTAATCAGGAATCTCTTGAGTACTTTAGTTTTGCTATTTTGGATAAAACCACGAACTCATTTGAGCCATACTATTTCAAACAAGAAACATTTGGCATACCTGTGGAGCTTACTGCGGAAGGGGATAGTTTTTTAGTCAGAAAGATGGTTGATGAGAATCTGGACACTTATGCGCAGTTTGATCTTCCGGCTGAATCGCAAGGGGAAGTGGAGATTGTTCTCTCCACCAGAGAGAAGATTACCTCTTCTGCGCTTGCGGTGTTGCTCGACGATTATGTTGCCTTGCCAAATTCCATTGAGATCAAGGCTCGACAGGAGGACGGTCGGGATGTGATTGTTGTGGCGCGCAGTAAGATGAATGAACAAACTATTCGCTTTCCGAAAACGACCTCTGATCGCTGGACTATAAGATTCGCTTTTGGACAACCGCTTCGAATCAGAGAGCTGCGTCTGGTTCAGGATGGAGTAAAAGAATCAAGCTCAAGTTACCTTCGTTTTCTGGCGCAACCCGATCACGCGTATCGGATCTACTTTGATTCTGATCGTTGGTCTTTGCCGCCCGTGGGAGAGGCGGGAGACCTTAGACTGGATAGAGACGTCCTCAAAATAGATCCAACTCAGAAGTTTGTTAATCCGGTTTATCAAATGGCCGATTCAGACAGGGACGGCGTCCCAGACATACGGGACAATTGTGTACTATTTGGTAATCCTGAACAAGAAGATCTTGACAATAACGGAAGAGGGGATGTATGTGACGATTTTGACAAGGACGGCGTTCTTAATGTCAAGGATAACTGTCCAAATCTTCCGAATTTTGATCAAAGAGATTCAGATGGTGATAATTTGGGAGATGTCTGCGATGGAGTAGAAAGTAGGCTTACGGAACGGCATAAATGGGTTCCTTGGGCTGGTATTGGTTTCGCGGCGATTGTGCTGGTAGTGCTTTTTGTATATACGGCCAAATCTACATTTACCCAAAACAAGGATCAAGTAACTGGAGAGTAGCCAGCGTTTCGAAATTTGACAGAGGATTTATTTTGTGTAATTATCTATATAGAAAGTAGGTGATGTATGGTCACATGCAAGTGTGGGGTGAAACTGGAGGAAAGCTCCGGTATTTGCCCGAATTGCGGTGAGGAGATCGAGATTTCCACCACAGTCAAGGAAGAGTTCAGGCCGAACACGGGAGGGAAACTATTCATTACACCATTGCATACGGGCGATGATGTTACGCCGGGTGATCGCCGGAGGAATCTCCGTCGCTCGCGCGATCGGCAAAGGCGCCGGGTCAGTGGGGGATAAGTCGGGTTGACGAGATTTGATGGGTCTGGTAGTATTGAGAAAGAATAAGGAAAATAAGATCTTTTTCGATGAGCTAGATGAAATGACTGGCAGGTGGCATGCCTCGATGACCAACGGGTCGGGAGGATAGTCGGATGGGAGATGATATGTTCTGTCTGTGTGGCCTCGACCATGCGGGCGAGATCACAAGCCAGCCAGACGGTCCGGAAGAAACGATTACCATTGTCAAGTGGGTGATCGAAGAGCCGGACGACGGCATGTACTAGTCCCAGTCCTGAACGCATCCGAAAGTTACAGGCCAACCAGCTCGCAGCGGCGAGGAAGGAGGTCAGCAAATGTTTCGTTTCGGACGGATCCTCAAGAAGGTAGTAAGCAGTATCGTGCGATTCTTGCGGGGAGAGGATAGTGTGCGGCTTGGTCTCGTCTTCCGGGCTCGGAGCGCACGGAAGAGCGACGAAGCCACGCGCCTGCTAGTGCAGGCTTACATGCGGAGCAAGTCTCCCCCGCTCCTCAAGAGCACACAGCGTGCGGCTTTCCCCTAGCAATCAGCCCCGTTTCGATGCGCCCCCTGGCGCCACGGAACGGGGCGTTGGCGTTATAAATTTCTTTGATAAAAAATTACAGTTTCTTTAAAAATACAAATGTGGCGATTTTAATTTTATTAGGGGGTGTTTTTTATATTTATTATCAGGCAGACACTACGGACATTTCCCCCAAAAGCGATATTCCGGAAAGTTTAGAATTCGAAAAACCCAAAAAGAGTGCGCATTACGAATCAAACACGCCTGCCCATGGTGCCATTTTGGCTACTAGGCCCATAAATGTGGTCATTGATTTTAACTTTGATCTTACTCCTCCCTCATCTATCAGGGTTGAGAAGGACGGTGTTGATTATGGGGCAGGGGAGACCAAGATCGATCCAAGCGCTTTAGCATTGCGGCGTGATCTAGCCGCGGACGCGCCGGACGGCTCGTATAAGGTGAGTTATTCGGCCTGCTGGTCAGCTACCAGTTGCCATGAAGGTTATTTTCAGTTCGCCATTGATAGTGGGAAAAAAAGCGGTTTTGATGACCTGAAAGAGCAAAAAGAGGTTACCGTAAAACTTTCGCAGATCAAATTTAACCCGTCCAAGATCATGATTAGTGCCGGCACTAAAGTGACCTGGGTGAACGACGATGCGGTAGCGCATACCGTCAATACGGATTCACATCCGGCCCACACTTACTATCTTCCTCAAAATTCACGCAAGCTAAACAAGGGCGACAGCTATTCAGTAGTTTTTGACAAACCCGGCATCTATCCATACCATTGCAGTCCGCATGCCGAGGTCATGCAAGGCACGGTGGTAGTTGAAAATTAAATATGTTCGAAGACTCACTTCGTGTATTTCACTAGAACGGATTGAGCGCCTTCTGAGCTTTTTCGAAAGGGTTTACCTCTACTTTTTCGAGCGGATTAACGGCCTTGAAGGGGTTTGCCGCTTTGGTGGCCTCCTCGGCCGCTTTTTTGACTAACTCCTCTTGCTGGGCTTTGATGTCAGCCTGAGCTTTTTGATAGCCGCTTTGGTTACCGTACCAGTAACCAAGACCGAGACCTACCAAGAGGACTAGGGCTAGAGTGATTACCGGACTATTTGCTGGACTGTTCATTTTTTAAAAAAATTAGTTTGGATTAAATAATTAGTTACATTATAAATCTTATCGATTGATCTGGTCAATCAGAATTTCTTTTAACCTGGGGAAATCTTTTTCTTCAAACTGTTTAAGCAAGCTTTCAGGGTCGCCCTTGAGAAAATCAAGCAGGTTTTGGCCTTGATTTTGTTCAAAACTGCGATTGACATGTGAAAGAGTAATGGCCCGCAGGTTTTTTTCAGCCGTGGTCTTGGCGTCTGTGCTGGTGACGATGATACCTATTTGCTTGCCATCTTCTTGACTGACCACCGCCCCGCCAGATGAGCCAGATTGAGCTAGGATTGTGCCTCCGAGAGAGAATAGATCGATTTTGCTTACGGTGGTAGTCGAGAAATAGAAGGCCTCTTTGATGATACCCAGACTGGAGACGGTACTTAGAGAGGTTTGAGCTAAAATGGAGCCGCTTAGTTCGGCCGGGTAAGCAGCTAGAAGAACAGGGTGATCGAGCTCCGCTTGGTCAAAGGCCACATCTGGTTCGAGATAGGGGAGAGGATAAGTTATGGTTCCGTCCGGGTTCGCGCTTCCTGTGATGTAAAGCAAGGCGTAGTCATGTTGGCCAGATCCGAGAGGGGACTGCTCTTTGATTTTAGCGGCGTTTTTTTCTATCCAGGCAGGCGGTAAGTAAAGTAATTTGGCTTTGTAGGCGGGTGAGGCTGGACTGCCGGTGCGGATAGTACAACTTATAAAATCTTTTACTAGATAATCTTCCAGAAGAAAATATTGGGCCACATGGGCATTTGTGATAATCACACCCCGGGGGTCTATGATGCTTCCGCTACCGGTAATGGGCTTTAATGAACCCCCTGTTTTGGTAGTGCACAGGATGTTGACCAGCGCCGCGCGCGTTCTTAGGTTGAGATCCGCGGGAGCTAAAAGATTTTTTTTGACTAGTATGGTCTGCTTGAGGGGTGTTTCTTGGGATGGGGTCGCGGTGGCAACTGTCTTTATGAGAGTTTTTTTGCTTGAAAAGATGGGTTTGGGGAGAGGGGTCTTATTCGGGATTTCAATCTGGGGTGGAGTCGTAGTGGTCATTAGTTCTGGTTCCCGTTCCATATCAGCTTTGTTTGTAGTTGTTTCTTCCCTTACAACAACTAAAGGCCCTCTGTCCTGAATGCCAAGTAATACCAGTAATATAGCCAAGAACCAAAGAATTCTTGTAAAAGTAATTTGCACCAACCCATTTTATACGATATAAATAATTTATGCGAAAGCTTCTGGTTATTTTTAATTTGCTTTTGATTTTGCCCATGGGGGCTTTGGCGGCTTCTCAATACGAAGATCAGACTAAATATCTTCTACAAAACGAAGGACCGATGAGTGGTGAAGAGGCGGCGGCTCACGAGCGTAGTTTTAGGCGCCAAGGGTCAAGAAGAGGACCGGGTCAAAGTCCTGCCGCACCCCCCGACAAACCAACGCGCAAACTAGGTTCAAGCCCTCTTGACCAATGCATCAAGAGGAGACTTGATAAGCTAGTTGAAAACTCACTGAAGGAAGTTGATGTTAGCACACCATTTGGTCAAGGCGTTAGGGAGCTTCTTCTGACGGGCAAGACCACCTCTGTATCCATAGAAGAGAATCAGCAATTGACCAAAGATTGCGAAGCGGAGATTGCTCGCCTTGCTTCACCTACAGTAGGAAACGATCCAATTAGAGAATTTCTCCCCAAACTTGCAGAGAAGTGTCCACATAAACTTCGAGAGTTTGTAGAATCAACAGGGGAAAAATATAAACTGTGCGTAAGTGACTTAAAAAAGGTAGATTGCACGAAATTCCGTGGACGAGGAGTCGAAGCAAAATGCGTCGAAGAAAAAAATCGCCCCGAATACTACGATATTTGCCGTACACCGGTAGATGAGTTTATTAAAACCTGTGACGTACAAGTACCTGTCACGTTGGTAGATGCCGAGAAGAAAAACGACAGAAAAGAAGAAGTAAATAAAATTAGCGAGACTAAGTGTCCGAGCGGTTTGAAACGACTTGAGAAAGACTGCGTATTTTC
>CAYJVD010000034.1:0-7042 GCA_964373585.1 uncultured Candidatus Saccharibacteria bacterium | reverse complement strand
ACCGAATACCAAGCGGCTTTGAATGAGGGGGCGGAGCTGATTGAAGAAGAGGGGGGGATCAGAGCCGAGCCGTACTATATTTCGCTCGACACCCTGGACTCTCCTGAAACAGCTCTTTTTTGGACTATCAATGGACAGGAGGTGAGTCTCGAAGAAAATCCTTACCTAATAACATTAAGGAAGGGGGCATCTTCTGGTCGGGCAAATATCGGTTTTGAAATTAAAACCCCCTCGAAGCTATCCCAAAACGCACGCTCCTCGTTTCCCATATTTTTTAATTCCACAAGAAAATGAAATTTCTGAAACTTTTCTCTCTAATCTTAACCCTCCTAAGTCTATTTCTCCCCTCTTTTGTGTTGGCCACAAAACATATTACACCCTTCGTCTTATTAGGATTACCACCAGAACCCTCAAAAGCCTCCCCTCCCCCAACGCTTACCCCACTAAGAACACCGTCCCAATCAACCAAACCAGGATTTGTAATGACAACTCCTAGTCCAGCAAGCTCTGTCGGATCAACACAAACAACTGGAAGTACAAATGTAGTTGGTCAAGTTAGAACCACTCAACCAGACACAGTAGCCCAACCAAGCATGCAAGTTGGGGATAAGAGACTGGTTAACACTCCCCAGTTGCCAACTCTAGATGAATGCCCGGAAGGGGTGTACTGCTTGCTTGAACCCATCCCGGGGAGCCCCGGAACACCAGAAATAATATCTGTTGTGACGGGCGCAAAGGCCGGTACTCCAAATTCTTTTTCTGATTATCTTAAAAATATATTAAAATTCATCCTGTTCGCCATCGGCATCTTCTCCGTGGTCATGTTTGTCTGGGCTGGCATCCAGTATATCGGCAGCGGCACCACCATCACCAAGATCGAAGACGCCAAGGCCCAAGCCACGGCCGTGGTAACGGGCGTCCTCATCCTGGCCGCGAGCTACATGATCCTTAACACCATCAACCCCGATCTGGTTAATTTTGAGTTGAATATACCACCACTCGGACAGCAAGAGACAGAGCCCAGGGTCATAAAAACAAGCTTTACAGCACAAGAACCCCTACCGCAAAGAACAGCGGACCCAAACGCCGGCGATCCCCAACGCGTTGATATAAGAACGGACTCTTCTTATAATTTACCGGTCAGCAAAAGAAGTAATGCAGGAGTAAATAAAGATTTGGCGGCTAAATTAGTATTAATGGATCTGTCTTTAAAACAGAGCGGTGTTTCTTGGCAAATCACCGAGGCTTGGCCTCCGGTTGGGACACATCGCTCACGCTGTCATCAAACCGGAGAATGTGTTGATCTTAATTTAGGGGATAAAGAAAAGAGGTTGCCCATAAAAGAGAGGGTCGCTAAACTAAACAGTGTGTTTACGGCCGCCGACAGGGCTGGTTTGACTTCTTTGGTATATGAAGTCAAAACACCAGAAGAAATGGGTGCTCTTAGGCGGGCGGGACTAACAGAAAACTTAAAGTTGGTAGTTAATAAAGAAGCCACTGCGGCCCATTTTCATGTAAATAAATAGTTTTATGTCCGACCAAATACGCAAAATTGTAATAAGTCAGACTTTATTTTAAAACCGATATGTAATTTTTGAGCAGGAAAACCGCTTCTTTTTTCAAATGGGTTTTGAGGCGCATTTTTTCTTTTTCGCTCAAAAGTTCGCCGAGCCCTTGCAAAATCTGATTGTCCTCAACATCTTCAATAAGCATAATGCAGTCAGCCAAATGTTCTTTGATGGTTTTACCTGTTCTCAACTTGATAACCTCTGCATCGATATCCCAGCTGTTTTTGGCGAAATACCAGATGTCGTAAATATCACGCATAGCTATTTCGTTCCGAAGTGTCAATGCAGAGAGCTTGGCCGCGAACAGATAATCTTTTTTACCAACCAACATCGAAATGCCAAGATACTCTTTCACCTCATACCGTTCTTTGATATCGGACACCAAGATTCTGGTGTTGATCTCAACTTTGATGTTGTGATCGGCATCACCATAGGAAAGTAAGAAAAAGATCGTATTGCGTTTGATGTAGTTATCTTTAATCTCTCCATATTCTTTCAGCATGTTTCCGATTTTTTCAAATACTAATTTCTGCGTAGTTTCATCCACCCTAAACAGATCAAGATCCAGGTCCACCGAAAATCTCGGTAGGCCGTAGAAAAAGTAGGCGCAAGTACCCCCCTTGAGACCGAGGAGGGGGGAGATTGAGACATCAGAATAAATATCTCTCAAAATCTGCCCCATGATCAGTTGGTGTTTTTCTTTATTCAACACGGTTTTGATATTTTATTAGACGTTTAATCAACTCTTTATTATCATAAATTTTTACTAATTCTAAACATAACTCCCAATTAATCGTGTGTAGGTTGTCAAAATAGTATTTTGGAAACAGATAGATCATATCCAAAAACGCCCGTTCTGGCGTAGCAATGCTAAAATTATTCTCATTTTTAATTCCGTTCGCGCTGTAAAGCACACTGTCTTTAAGTTTTCTGAAGGTGAATGTGTGCTGACCGATTTTTTTGGTTAACGGCCACGGCCCGGCAACAAAAACGGTATCGTAGTGCTGGAAGATAATTCCGGCTTCTCGCAAGACCGTCTCAAAACTAATATACGATGGGGTATAAATACTTGTTGCTAATTCTTTGGGATTATAATTTTTATCCTTGGCAAAAACTCCTCGAGTCAGTCGAACAAGCACCCCCTGTTTGGCATAATAGCCAATCTTAGACTTGAGATTTATCGCATTAGTTTCACCCCAAAGCAAAGCTAGGTCTTTGGTGGTAATGATGGTTTTAGGGGACTGATACAATTTTGCGATCAAGTTGTCCATACTCATATGTGTGACGGAAGCGTTAAATACTCTTGCTTCCATTGTGTATTATTAATATAATGCGGTCAACAGGCATAAGAGTGGATAACGGTGTCTTTAGATCAAATTTCGTGTTATGCTTAAAGAAACCGGGCTCTAAATTATGTCCGACCAGATACGCAAAATTATTATAGGTTCGCTAATCACCGCCACGGTCGGTCTGATTGTTTTCGGTTTCATTATTACGCGAAAGAAGGTGCAAAATGGCGAAAAGGGGTTGCCGGTTTTTGATCTTTTTTTTCCGGCCGGCAGGGATAAGGGGTTAATTGAAGAGAAACCGGTTCAGAAAAAAACAGAAGAAAAAGAGGTCGACAAACAGGCTGAAAAGAAAAAAGGGGAGGAGGTTGCCGCCCTTAAACTGCGCCAGCTGACCGAGGAGCCGGTAGCCGGCTTTGGATTGATTGGAGATAAAATACGGTATGTGGAAAAGGCCACGGGACATGTGTACGAGACAAACGCCACGGCCACCACGCCCGTCCGCCTCTCAAACACCACGGTGCCAAAAATCCAGGAAGCTTATTTTAGTAAAAGCGGCGGCGCGGCCATCTTTCGTTACACAAAAGGCAAGGAAAACGAGGTTGAAAATATTCTGGTCAGGATTTCAAGCACCACGGAAGTGACAAGTCGGCTTCCGGGCAGTCTCACCTCGGCAGTGGCCAATCCCAAAAAAGATTCCTTTTTCTATCTGGAACGCTCTGGCGAGGGGAGTGTCGGAACCCTTCTTGACCTCGATAAAAATCTCAAAAACCCGAAAAAGAAAACCGTCTTCACCTCACCCGCCTCCGAATGGCTCGCCGCCTGGATTACAGAAGGTAACCTTCTGTTGTCAACCAAGCCGTCCTCGGAAGCGCCCGGTTTCGCCTACTTTCTTAATCCCGCGAGCGGGTCGCTTCAAAGACTGGCGGGGGACAAGCTTGGAATGACCGCCCTTGCCTCTCCAGACGCCAAAAAAATCCTCCTTAACGACACTAAAAATAACCGCCTCGACCTCTCTCTCCTCGACATCAAAACCGGTGAGAGCGCGCCTCTTGCCACAGAGAGCTTGCCGGAAAAATGCGTTTGGAGCGCAAGCGACAAAAATATTCTTTTTTGCGCGGTTCCACGGGCCGTCCCCCCGCTTTCATATCCCGACGCGTGGTACCGTGGCGATATCTCCTTCGTGGACGATTTTTGGAAACTTAACCTCGATACGGAAGAGGACGAACTCGTCACATCGCCGGCCGACAACATTGACGCTGTCAACTTACAACTGTCACCCAAAGAAGATCTCCTCTATTTCATCAACAAGCGCGACGGCACGCTCTGGACGCTCGGCTTAAAATAAAAAAGCAAAAAGTAAAGATCAAAAAAACAGATTAAAATGCAAAATTTTTTAGATTTTGGACTGTTTTTTTATTTTTGCTTTTTAATTTTTGATCTTTAGAATATTCTTCGCCTTCCTTCTGATCACCAACTCATGGCCGATGGCAAAAAGACTGGAAGTGAACCAATAAAGCGGCAGGGCCGCCGAAAACCCTAGAGAAATAAACACCAGAAGAATGGGCAAAACATATTGGGCCTGGAGGCTGAAGCTCCGCGCCAGTTCGTCTTTAAATGAAACCTCCTTGCCCTTTTCCAGCTTGGGCATGGGCGGCAAGGCCAATTTCATCTGAAAATACTGCCCAATGCCAGTCAAAATAGCCAAAGGGTAGTTCCCCCTAGCCGTCATGTCCACAAAACCGAGCAGGTATGGGTTGATTGTCTCGGGCAATAGGGTAAATGAATAAATATAGGGCGAACTTAAGTCTAATTTATCGGCAAAAACAAAATAAAGGGCGAGCACAATGGGTATTTGAATAAACAAGACCAGCAAGCTGGCGAAGGGGTTAATGCCGTGCTCTTTGTAAAGCATCATAATCTGGACAGCCTGCTCTTGATTGTCTTTATATTTTTCTTTTAATCTGGCGATCTCCGGCTCAATTTTCTTCAGCTTATTTTGAGTAGTCATGGCCTTGTGAGACAAGGGGATCAACAAAACCTTCACCAGGAGCGTAAGGGCGATAATGGCTAGTCCCAGATCGTTTCCCGGCATGATAGCCGCCAAAAAAACCAATCCGTTGTAAAGAGGCTCGTAAAATACAGTGTTGAAAAAAGAAGAAAACATCAGATCATTCTAGCTCTTTTCAGAAGAAAAACAATTTCATTTTGCATCTGGGCGTAAGTGAGGCCGTCCGCACCGGGCAGAGCTGAAAAAACCGTCAATGTGTCCTTTCTCCAGGCCGGAGAGAGCTTTCGCACCAGCGCCCGGCCCCTCCTCTTAATCAAATTGCGCGTGACGGCTTTTTTAGACACCTTGGCGGAAACCGCGAAGGCAAATGGCCGCGGAGCGTTGATCTTCTTCACAAATCTCAAAGCAAAATATGCCACGACTTACATCTCTAAATTAAACAGAAAGCCTTTCGCGCCCCTTGCGCCTTCTTCTTAAAACCGTCTTTCTTCCACCCTTGGTACGCTTGCGCACCAAAAAACCGTGGGTTCTTTTTCTTTTTCTCTTTTTAGGCTGGTAGGTAACTGACATAGGCGCCAGTATATACTGGCTGAATTCAAAATGCAAAACGAAAAGTGTAAAATAAACTGTTTTGCGTTTTTCGCTTTAAGCTTTACGCTTCTTCTTTTATCCACAAGTAGTACACCATTTATAAACAAAACGGTACAGTTCACCTCCCACGCTTAAAAGAATATAATGTGCTCTATCTCTATGATGCTTATCGACAACAAAGAGCTTTGGGGCAAGGCGGCCACTGAGATCGAGCTGAATGTCTCGAAGGCTAATTTTAATACTTGGTTTAAAAATACCTATATTCTAAAACAAGAAGACGACACGGTGCATCTGGCCGTCCCGAACGCCTTTGTGAAAGATTGGCTCTTAAACAAATACCACAAATTCATCTTAAAAATATTGCGCGATAATTCACCCAATGTGCGCGCCCTGGAATATATCATCCAAAAAGAGGAGGAGCGCCGCAAGGAAGAGGAGGAAAAGGCCGTGGTCTCGGAAGCGGTGTTTGGCGGTCAGCTGGAGATGAACGAAATATACATCAACAAAGAAGACAACCTCAATCCGAGGTACACTTTTGAGAATTTTGTGGTGGGATCGTTTAACGAGCTGGCGCATGCCGCCGGCCAATCGGTTGTCAAAAAACCGGGCCGCGATCTTAATCCGCTTTTTATATATGGCGGCACCGGTCTCGGCAAGACTCATCTTATTCAAGCTATCGGCAACGAAGTAAAAAAGATGGTTCCGAGCTATAAGATTCACTATCTGTCCTTGGAAAAATTCAGTAACGACTATGTGGACTCCGTAAAAAACAATAAAATAAACGCTTTCAAGGAAAGATATCGCAAATACGATCTTCTGATCATGGACGACGTCCAGTTCATCTCAAATAAAGAGGGCACCCAAGACGAACTGTTCCATCTTTTTAACAATCTGTATGAAAACAACAAGCAGATTGTTTTTTCCTGCGATAAGCCACCAAAGCACATCTCCGGCGTGGAGGAGCGCCTGCGCTCGCGCTTTGAAGGCGGCATGCAGGCGGATGTGTCCAAACCAGACTATGAGTCGCGCTTGGCCATCCTGAAGGCCAAGGTCAGAGGCAGCCCCTTCGCTCCGTCCGGGGAAGTGATCGAATATGTAGCCTCCGTCATATCTGACAATATCCGAGAACTGGAGGGGGTTTTTAACGCCATAGTTTGTCAATGTCGTCTGCGCAATAAAAACCTTAGTTTGGTGGAAGTAAAAACCCTCATAAAAAACAGCATCAAGCAGCAAAAGACCATCTCCATCAAAGATGTTATCAAGACCGTGGCCACTTTTTACAATGTGGAGGAAAAAGTGCTCTATGAAAAAACCAGGCGCAAAGAGATCGTCAAACCAAGACAAGTCATCATGTATCTCTTGCGCGAAGATTTTAACACTTCGTATCCTTACATCGGCCAAAAATTAGGCGGGCGCGATCACCCCACCGTCATCCACGCCTATGAAAAAATAAAGGGGGATATCAAGGTGGATAATTTACTGAATCAGGAGCTCGAACAGATCAAGTCGATACTTTATTCGGACATGGCCGTGGTTTAACAATCACTTTTCCTCAAGGTTATGCCGTTATTTAAATCCCGAAAAGC
>CAYJVD010000033.1:0-7249 GCA_964373585.1 uncultured Candidatus Saccharibacteria bacterium | reverse complement strand
ACAAAATCAATGGGCGGCACTTTGTGCCGCCCACGAATTGGCTCTCAAAAAGCCGAAAAGTTTTGTCTTGGTGCCCGGGGCGAGAGTCGAACTCGCACGCCTTACGGCGACTGATCTTAAGTCAGTTGCGTCTACCATTCCGCCACCCGGGCTTAGGCGCCGGGGAGAATCGAACTCCCGCATGCAGGATTTGCAGTCCCGCGAATTACCACTTTTCTACGGCGCCGGAGATTTAATAATCTACTATTCCCGGGTTTCTTTCAAGAGCTCGTTCACTCTTTGGCGGTTTTTTTCTCCCAGATCGAGGTCAAAATCGAGCATTGGTAAGACTCTCAATCTGCTCTGCTCTTTTATGTACTCTCGGAGTTCGGATCTTTTCCGTTTACAGAAATCTAGCGCCTCATCCTCGAATGCCTCTGGATAGACGGATATGTAAAATGTTGCTTTCTTTAGATCGCCGGATGTCTTTGATCGAGTCACGGTGATGAGCGATTTTGGCAGAGAGTTTACTTGTAAAAATCGCGCTGCCAGGTTGCCGAGCAGAGATTCCAATCTTTCATTTTTATAGACTGTCATAGATTTCGATAACATCGTCCTCGGCCAGACTGAGACGGGCTTCAATCATGGCTCCGAACTGCGCGCCCTTTTCCACTTCCTTCACTTTTTGTTTCAACTGTTGGAGCCCCACGATCTTGCCGTCATCAATAAGATTTTCCCTCCTCATGATCTTTACTTTTTTGCCTAATGAGATTAACCCCTCGCTCACGATCCCGCCCACTATCTGTCTCTCCTTAGTCTTGCCAAAAATTTTCAATATCTTGGCCTTGCCTAAGAGCTTGTCCGCGTCCGCGGTTTTTGGAGCGCGAATCTCGATCTCTCGAGCCAGATATTCCGTAGCTTTATAAATTATTTCAAAAAGCAGCGGTTTGATATTGTGTCTCTCCGCGAGCGGAAGGGCGTTCTTTTCGATTTTTACATTAAAGCCGATGACAAGCGGCTCTTTGGCGCCAGCAGCCAGTCTTATGTCATTTTCACTGATGTTGCCAACCCCGGAATGTATGATTTTAATTTTTAATTCAGGCTGTTCCAGTTTTAACAGTTCGCCAGAAATAGCCTCAAGCGAGCCTTGATAGTCCGCTTTGATGACCATGGGTAAGGAGATGACATGGCTTTCATTTATATCTTGGCCATCTCCTTTGGCAATCTTAGGATTTGTCTCCTCGTTTTGCTTTTTGACGATTTCGGCCTCCTTTTTATTTTTAAAACTTCTAAAGGTTGAGCCCACTTTCGGTATTTCTGCCAATCCGGATATTTTTACGGGCGAAGACATTGAAACGCTTTCGACACTCTCTCCCAAAAAATTTTGTATCATGCGCACGGGGGAGATAATATTATCGATTAATAGTACATCACCCTTATTCAGAGTGCCGGCTGTCGGTATGAGCGTGGCCGAGTTCCCGCGGCGCGAGTCGAGATCCGATTCTATCACTACCCCCTCGGCTTCTTTGTTTTCGTCGCCCTCAAGACCCGCTATCTCGGCTGTGAGCGATACGAGATCAAGCAGGTCGTCAACACCCGATCCGGATTTAGCCGAGATATTTACGGAGGAGACGGTGCCCCCAAACCCCTCTAAAAAAACTCCCTGATCGGCCAGCCCCATTTTGGTTTTTTCGGGATTAGCTTCCGGGCGGTCGATTTTGTTGATGGCCACTATGAAGGGGATCGATGCCTCTCTTATGGCTTTGAGCGATTCCACGGTCTGGGCTTGCACGCCCTCGACGGCTGAAATGACTAGTATGGCGATGTCAGCCACTTTCGCGCCGCGGCGGCGCATCTGGGAAAAAGCTTCGTGCCCCGGCGTGTCGAGAAAAGTCATCTCTTTGCCCTTGTGTTTGATCTCATAAGCGCCGAGGTGCTGGGTAATGCCGCCGGCTTCGCTCCCGGTGATATTGGATTTGCGGATATAATCAAGCAGGCTTGATTTGCCGTGATCAATGTGACCCATGACCACCACGATAGGGGGTCTCGCGCTTAGATTTTTTTCTTTTGTTTGCATAATGATATTACCTCTTTCTCTTCATCCGTGAGAGTGTATAGCGAGCTGTAGTCCGCCACTGGTTTAGAAAAAATGGTGCATTTCTCGCGCGTGTAAAGAGAAGAGATAATGACACCGTTGCCTTCTTCGTCAAGGAAGGCGGTAGCAAAACTTTGATTGCCGCCGGCGTCCGCGAAGGCGTTGAAGCGTTTGGTTTCGACGAAGGAGACTGCTTTTTTAAGGCGGTCGTTTATTTTAAGAGTCTTGATGCCATTTACATCATTTATAAGAGTATTGATGGAATCCTCTAAGTTTTTCGCGTCCTTGCCTCTCAATAATTTTTTGATTCTTATCTCTTGCCAGATAAGCCACATCGTCAAAAAGGCGTTGAGCGCCAGCAATAAATAAAAAAGCCAATTTTCACTTGCCATAACGAGAAAAATTATACATTATATTTTGGTTATTTACAAACATGCTGAAGAAAAGAATTTATCTTGATTACGCCGCGGGGGCTCTTCCAAACCCGAGCTCCATTCACGGTCAAGGCGTGGAGGCGAAAACGCGCCTCGAAAAAGCAAGACGAACTGTCGCCGGCGTCATAGGGTCGCGCCCGGATGAGATTATTTTTACAAGCGGAGGTACGGAAGGCAACAACTTGAGCCTGCTCGGACTGCTCGAAAAGGGGGACCATTGCGTGTCTACTCTCTTCGAGCATCCATCTGTCCTCGGGCCGCTTGCAGAGCTTGAAAAGAGGGGAGTCGAGGTTACTTATCTGCGGCCAACTTCGGGAGGTTTAATTTTAGCGAAAGAGGTTAAGCGCGCACTTAAGCCGAATACGAAGCTCGCGAGCATTATTTATGTGCAAAATGAGATCGGCACGGTCCAAGATCTAAAGGAGATTCGCAAGTCAATCGGCAAAGAGGTGCTATTGCACACGGACGCTTGTCAGGCCCCGGGGCTCTTGCCTATCAGACCGAGAGAGCTCGGGGTGGATCTGATGACATTTAATGGTCACAAAATCTGCGCGCCGGCGGGCCTGCCTCATCGGCCGGCGGGCCTGCCTGCCTCATCGGCAGGCATAGGATTTTTATTCGTGAGGAATGGCGTTTCGCTTAAGTCCCTTTTTTTTGGCGGAGGCCAGGAGAAAGGATTGCGATCCGGCACGCAAAATGTGGAGGGCGTCATGGCTTTAGCCGAGGTGCTGGCCTTAGCCGAGAAAAATCGTCAAAAAGAGAGCGCGCGCCTGACCGCCCTACGCGACTATTTTAGAGATCGGGTCTTAAAAGAGATCCCCGATGCCATCTTAAACGGCCATCCCGTAAAACGCGTCGCGAACAACATCAATATTTCGTTTTTGGGCGCGGATAGCGAGTATCTGGTCTTGGCCTTAGATAAGGAAGGGGTGGCTGTCTCGGCCGGCAGCGCCTGTGTCAGTGGCCAAAGCGATTCTTCTTATGTTATAATGGCTATAAAGAATGATCCACGATACGCCCAAAGCGCTGTTCGTTTCAGTTTGGGTAGAGAAACTAAGAAAAGTGATTTAGATTATGTTTTTAAAAAACTTAAAAAAATTGTGGCCAAAGCCAGATGGAAGATTTAACTAAAACTCAATTAATTCTCCTGACGCTTTTCGTAAGTTTTATTACTTCCATAGCTACCGGTATCGTGACTGTCACCTTGCTCGACGAAGCTCCGCCGGAGATAACGCGCACCATCAATCGGGTGGTGGAAAGGACCATCGAAAAAGTGGTTCCCGGCAAATCCCTCTCCCCCGTAAAAGAGGTTGTCTTGGTAAGTGAAGAAAGAGAGATACCGAAAGTGGCCAAGGAGGGTCTCTCGAGAGTCGTTAGGATTGGGCCGAAAGGAGACGCGAACGCCTCTCGTCACACAGGATTTATCGCAATGCCTTATAATCTCTTGGTGACCACGGCCGAGGCGGTGACCGATCGCGCCCTCTCTTATTCGAGCTTGGATGGCGGAGAAGAGAAGGAGCTTGAGATCGTGGCCGTGAATACGGAGAAAAATTTCGCCATTCTTAAATTCAAGGAGGTTGAAAAAATCTCGGAAAGAAAGGGGTTGAGATTGGGCGCTGAAACCCCCACTCTCGGAGAGACGGTTATCTCCATCGGAATAGAGGAGGAGCTTTCGCTCGGCATAGTGAACGCGGTGCGCCTAGACAAACACGGCAGCTCTTCGCCGGAGATCAGAGTAGCCTTTAGCACAGGCAAGCCTAAATTAGGTAACTTATTGTTTGGCCTCGAGGCCAATCTGATAGGCGTCTTGCAGTCTGACGGCGGCGTTCTCTCTGCTACCGAACTTGACAAAGCCATTTCTGTGATAAATAATATTAGATAAATAAAGAGAAAAATAACAGTATGCTTCCTTTTCATAATTTTACATCCAAAGCTAGGGAGTCTATTCGAAAAGCCCATGAGCTGGCCATCGAACGCGGGCAAAATCAGGTCAATCCCATTCATCTTTTGCTGGCTCTTATCTTGCAGGATGACAGCTTGGTGGGCGCTATCTTAGATAGGCTTGAGGTGGATCATGGCCTTTTGACCGATTATCTGGTGGATAGCGTGGAGACGCCTGAAGCCGGTAATATTTTATCGCCTAGTTATCAGATCTATCTCACGCCGGAACTGGTGCGGGTGCTCGATAGCGCTTCTAAGGTGGCGGCTTTCATGAAGGACGATTTTGTTTCGGTGGAGCATCTTTTTATTTCAATTTTGGAAGTGCCCAGTCAGGCTAGAGAGATCTTATCGCGCTTTCGGGTGGCCAAGGAGAGCGTCCTTCGGTTAGTCCAAGAGTTGCGCGAAAGCAAGGTGACCGAAGCTTCTACTCCTCGCAAGCCTCGCTATCTTGAGCGCTTTTCAAAAAATCTTACCCGTCTCGCCGCTCAAGACAAACTCGATCCGGTCATCGGCAGAGAAGAGGAGATCAGGCGCATTATGCAGATTCTTTGCCGGCGCACGAAAAATAATCCCATACTGATCGGCGAAGCCGGCACCGGTAAGACCGCGGTGGTGGAAGGCCTTGCTAACCGCATCGCCAAAGGAGATGTGCCGGAATCTCTCAAGGATAAGGAGGTCATCTCTCTTGATATCGGTTATCTGGTGGCCGGCACCAAGTATCGAGGCGAGTTTGAAGAGAGGCTAAAAAATATTTTGAAGGAGATTGAAAAATCGGAAAATCGCTACATTCTTTTTATCGACGAAATTCATACTATCGTGGGAGCGGGGGCGGCGGAGGGGTCCATTGACGCTTCCAACATGTTAAAGCCGGCGCTCGCGAGGGGAGAGCTTAGGGCCATCGGCGCCACTACTATCAAGGAGTATCAGAAATATATCGAACGCGATCCGGCCCTGACGAGGCGTTTTCAGCCCGTGCATATCGGCGAGCCTTCATCGGAAGACGCGGTGGCCATATTGCGAGGGTTGAAACCCAAGTACGAACTGCATCACGGGGTGCGCATTACGGACGATGCCATTATATCAGGAGTGAATTTTTCCACGCGCTACATTGCCGATCGATTCTTGCCAGATAAAGCCATTGATCTGGTGGATGAGGCCGCCTCGGCCTTGCGGCTTGAGCTTGAAAGCAAGCCAGCTACGCTCGAAGACGCCGACCGCAAGGTGATGCGGCTTGAGATCGAGAAGGAGGCTCTCAAAAAGGAGACAGCCAGCGGGGATAACAAGGGAGCCAAGGCCCGCGTCAGAGAGATAGATAAGGAGATAGCTGATCTGAAAGAGAAGAACGCGGAACTGGCTTTGCGCTGGAAAAACGAAAAGGAAAATATAGGAGCTTCGCGTCAACTGAAAAAGGAGCTCGATCATCTGCGACTTGAAGTGGAAGCGGCCGAATTGAAGCAAGATTTGGCGCGCGCGGCCGAGATCCGTTTCGGAAGAATTCCGGAGACGGAGAAGAATCTGCACGCCAACGAGCAGAGACTTAAAAAGCTTCAGGGCTCTCATCGACTCCTCCGTGAGGAAGTGAACGAAGAAGATATCGCGGGCGTGGTGTCGAAGTGGACCGGCATCCCTGTTTACAGAATGCTTGAAGAAGAGACTGAAAAACTGGCGCGCATGGAGGGTGAACTTGGGAAAAGGGTGCTTGGTCAGGACGAAGCTATCAAAAAGATTAGCGAAGCGGTCAAACGCTCGAGGGCCGGCGTGGCCGATCCGGACCGACCCATCGGTTCGTTTATTTTCCTCGGTCCCACAGGCGTGGGCAAGACCGAGCTCGCCAAGACCTTGGCGGCTTTCATGTTTAACGACGAAAAGGCTATTATTCGCATCGATATGTCAGAATATATGGAAAGGCACACTGTCTCTAAACTGATCGGTTCGCCGCCGGGGTATGTGGGGTATGACGAGTCTGGTCAGCTGACCGAGGCCGTGCGTCATAGGCCGTACTCTATAATTTTGCTGGACGAGATTGAGAAAGCTCATCCGGAGGTGTTCAACGTGCTCTTGCAGGTGCTTGATAATGGTCGCTTGACAGACTCCAAAGGCCGGGTGGCTAATTTCAAAAACAGCATTATCATAATGACATCGAATGTCGGCTCGGAATTTATCAGCCGCATGGAGAGTATCGGTTTCAACAACAGGACCCAAAAAGAGGACTACCACAATTCTAAAGAAAAGATCAGGGAAGCGCTTAAGAATCATTTCAGGCCGGAGTTTCTCAATCGCTTGGATGAGGCTATCATTTTTGATGTCCTGACTGAGGAAGTGATAAAAAATATTGTGGGTATCCAGATTGAAAAAGTCAGAGAGAGGTTGGCTGCTAAAAGAATACAGATGAACATATCGCCCGAGGTAGTGGAACAGCTGGCTAAAGAGGGGTACAATCCGCATTATGGAGCGCGACCTTTGAAAAGGCTGATTCAGACCAAGATATTAAATCCGATTGCCGAGATGCTGATCGCGAAGAGCGTGGTCGGGGGCGAGACCATCTTGATTGATCTTAAAAACGGAGTTATTTCAGCGCGCGTGGAAAAGGGCCAAAGAAGCTCGCACATGTTGCGCAGTACGAGCAAAACAGTTTAGAATAACTGTATATAAACAATATAAACTAAGCGCAGGTGGTAGAGTGGTCAAATACACGACGCTGTAAACGTCGCGGCCTATGGCCTACGGGGGTTCGAATCCCTCCCTGCGCACCAGAACTAACTTTGTCGGAATTGATTGCTCCGCTCGCCGTCCGCGCGGC
>CAYJVD010000032.1:0-7491 GCA_964373585.1 uncultured Candidatus Saccharibacteria bacterium | reverse complement strand
TATCTTCAAAAAGATTTTGATCTTTTTCTTCACCGGCGACCAAACGGCTAAGGAGCAAAGAGATTCTGGCGACTAACGGATCTTTAAATCGGGAAACTTTTTCCGCTCCCGTCAAACGCCATATCTCCCGTCCTCGTACCAAAGTGAACTGGCCTAAGGTGTAGTTCTCAAGGTGAAAACGTAGCTTGGATTCCATTTTTCTAGCCCCCTGAACCAACGCCTTCACCAAACCAAGCTCTCTGGTAAATAAAGAAAGATAGCGATTGGACTCGCCCAGATTACGCCCGGAAAGTATGATCCCTTCGGTTTGATACAAGTGGTAGGACATGGTGTGATCAAAATAGCATTATATATTATTTAGATTTGTAGAATAGAATAAGGCCGGATTCTTCTGAATCCGGCCTCCTCGCATCTCATACGGACAAGGCAGCGCGCAAGCGCTCAAGTCGTTCTGGCGTGCGAAAGCGCGCTAAGATTTTGGCCTCAATCTCAAGCATCCTCTGCGGAGTAAGGCCAAGGATTTCGATGACTTGCTCTTTAGAATATTCCCTTTCATCCAGACCGATAGACAGACGAAAAACACGAGCTTCGATAAAAGGGATTGCTCTAACAATCTCCTTCAAAAAAGTCTCCAGCCTTCCTCTGTCGTCTGGCGTCTTTGGTTCGGGCAAGCCGAGCTCTAGAAGAAACTCTTTTCTGTTCATCTGTTCAAGTTCACCTCCCAGAATCTATCTAATAGATATCACGCTTTTATATCTGCGTCAAGCGGCTTTATTTTTCATAAGTACAAGGTCTCCTTGTTATGCAAAAAGAAAACACCCGGCCGATAATCGACCAGGTGTCAAAGCCTGCCTGCCGGTAGGCAGGGGTCCAGTGGATCAGGAGTCAGGGACTCCATGATTCCAGAGAACCAGTTACTACTTGCGGACGAACGCGAAGAGGAAGTCGTCGCTCCATCCGTCCAACACGTGGCGGAGGCTCGCCTCGCGCTCGCCGTCGCTGCCCCGCCACGCGCACGGGACGTGAGGATCCTCGCCGAACGTGCCAAACGTGCACTGGAAGGTAGAGACGATGCCCACGGAACTGTAAGGGAACCCCAAATTCTGGAGCTGTCCGATGATTCCGGGGATTGTACCGATCACCGCCGCGGGGATGCGACCGTGAGCCTTCCTAAGTTCGTGTGAGATGGCCCACGCCTCGACTCGTGGCATCGTGCCAGAGACCCCGCTACCGAACCAGAGTAGAATAACCTCTTCTTCGGTAGAGCCACGCTTCGGGGACTCGAACTGGTCTTCCGCCTTCAGGATATCCCAATTCTTCGGCGTCCGCGGGCAGGAAGCGAGGATGTACTCCTTCCACTTCTTTGCCCGGTCGACCATTACGCGAACTCGGAACACCTTGCCGCCTTCTGGCGGGGTGATGTCCGTGGCTTCCTCTATCACACCGAGCTTCTGGGTGAGTTCGAGCGCGCTGGCCGAGAGGTCCTGCTTGACCCCCCGGATGGTGTCGCGGATGTAGTCAACGATCTTCGTCCGCTTCTTGAGTCCCGACTCTCCGGCGAGCGTTGCGATCTCTTCGAGCGTCAGTCCGAGCGCAATGAGCGCCTGGAAGACGGCGATGAAGATATCGCGCACCTGGTCGAACGTGGACTGAATCCCCGCGCGAACCTTGTTGCTTGCCTTCAGAGAAGCCTTCGTGTTGGTGGCCATGTGTGCCACTCCTTCTTTGTGAGTCTCGTTTTAAACGAAACTCGACTGAGATACGCCTATGATGGTTGCGGTATGCCCCACCTATGACATATCTGTTCTGCTTTTCAGCATGGCATGCTTATATATAAAAGTCAACGGTGTTCGGGTCCATCGTCACATGGTGTGCGTTTACGGCTTCCTTGAGCTCTTTTTCAAAGCGCGCAAGAAGAGGAGCGTACTTTGGGCTTAACTTCAAATCAATCGCCTCTTTCGGATCGAGCCTCAGCTCTTTGCGTTTGTCTTGCACAAGGCGCACTAGATCGCGACACTCTCCTTCCAGTTTCAGCTCTGGAGTGACAGTAAGGTCAAGCTCGATCTCGCCGGCAATAGATGGATCTATAATCACCTCCTTCACATTCACCTCCTCTTTGATCAGTTGAATAAACTCCCCCGATAATTTTGCATTTTGCTTTTTGATTTTTAAACTTCCTAATGGTTGCCTCACCTTGACTCCCGCGCCCGCCCGCGCTTCCAGTCCAAGCGAGCAGATCTTCCTCACCTCCTCCATCTCCTCCAAAATACTCTCAACTTTTGACTTTACAGACTTTATGGACTTTATGGACTTCCCACCCACAACACTCCAACTCTCCAAATGCACGCTCTCGGGATCGCTTTCCTCCCTTACCTTCTGATAAATGTTCTCGGCCATAAATGGAACGAATGGAGCCAGAAGTTTAGCCAGCTCCTTCAGTAAATTTCTGGTAAACTTTGGCGAAAAGTTTTTGCGCGACCGCCGAATGTACCAAAGCGACAAATCTTCCACCAAGGCAAGAAGAGGTCGCGTAGCCAGATCAAGCTCAAATCGATCCATAGATTCCGTCACCAAGACTAAGGTCTCTTCGAGACGAAGTTGCATCCATTGATCGAGAGAATTTAAAGCGCGCTCGGGCGCCTCCTTATTTAATTCATAAAAATTAAGCACATTGGCCAAGCGGGTGATAAATTTTTTGTTCACTTCGTCCACCCCGCTCTCGGAAAAGTTTAGGTCCTCGGCCTTCATGACTTGGCTCGAAATAAGATAAAAGCGAAGAGCATCTGATCCATATTTTTCAAAAATGATCCACGGATCGGGAAAATTGCCTCTGGACTTGGACATCTTCGAGCCATCCTCGGACAAGATGGTGCCGGTGGTAACGATATTTTTAAACGGCAGATCGTCAAAAAGGATAGTCGAAAGCACGAAGCTGTAATAAAACCAGGTGCGCGTCTGGGCGATATACTCGGCCACGAAATCAGCCGGAAAGTGACCGGCAAACCATTCTTTGTTTTCGAACGGATAGTGCGCGGCCGCGAACGGCATGGCGGCCGATTCGATCCAGCAGTCCACCACTTCGGGTACGCGCTTCATCTTGCCGACTCCACTCGGGCCACACGCCTCGCAATCGAATGTGACGGCGTCCACATACGGCCGATGGAGATCAAGCTGAAGATTTTTCGCCTCGCCGGTCGCTAATTCTCCCTTCATCCATCGCGCTGAAAGGAGCTTAAGCGGCGCGCCATGACTAACCACCAGAATCTTTTCTCCCCGATATCGATCTTCACATTCATTGAAAAAGTCTTCCATCCTTGATTTAACCTCGCTCGCGAGCTCCCCCGCGGGATTGGCATGATACTCCGCCCAGCTTCTGCCTTCATACGGAATAGCCGCCACTTCCCTCAAGCGAGGGTCGTAAACTATTTTTTCTCGGGAAATGCCGAGCGCGCGGGCCGCGATCTCGGCGGTTTCCTTGGCGCGCGCGAAATCAGAAGCAAAAATCAAACTGATCCCCTTGTCTTTTAAGCCGGTAGCTGTTTTCTCGGCCTCCTCTTTCCCCTCATTTGTAAGATGATCGGGATTCTCCGGCCGCGCGCTGACAAGATCAAGCTTGTTGTTATTGGTGCCGCCATGCCGCATCAAAAAATAATCGTTTTTAAACGCGACCCCAAGAGCCGCCACTGATCCGACAACTTTGACGAAAGAACACGCGTCGCATTTCCAGATAGGCAGAGGCGAAGCCCAATAACGATTGCGCGAAATGTTCCAGTCCGGCGCCCCCTCCACAATCTTCCTGAAACGGCCTTCTTTTAGATGGGTCGGAATCCAGTTGGCTTTTTCATTTAATTCCAAGAGTCTATTTTTTGACTCTTGAATTTTCACAAACCAGGCCGAGACGGCGTTATAAATGAGGGTGGTGTCGCAACGCCAGCAGTGAGGATAGGAGTGGGTGATGGCCTTAGCGGCCACCAAGAGATTACGCCTCTTAAGATCGTCTATAATCATTCCGTTAGCCTTCTTGAAATATTGCCCGCGGAGAAAGTCCGGCGCTTCGCTGGTAAAATGACCTCGCGCATCGAGCACCATTCTTAAGGCTAGTTCTTCGCGCACGCCCACCGCGTAATCTTCTTCACCATAAGCTGGCGCCAGATGCACTACGCCAGTTCCCTCGTCCGCGGTCACAAAATCAGCCGCCACTATTTTTCCCCTGCCTTCCCCGTAAAGCAGGCGATACTCTCGCCCGATGTAAGATGAAAACGGTCCGTCCTGCCGCACCCCAAGTCCGGAATTAGCAGGCAAAGTCCAGGGAGTGGTCGTCCACGCCTCAAGATATTTTCCCGGTTCGTCGGCCAATTCAAACCTGACCGTTACCGCTTCTTCTGTCACATCCCGATAAGAGTTATCCATGGCCACTTCGGCCTTGGAAACTGGCGTCTCGCAACGCGGACAGTAAAGTAAAACGCGCTTGCCTTCGTAAAGCAGGCCTTTCTTTTCGATCTCCTTGATGGCCCACCAGACCGACTCGATGTAGGAGTTATCCATAGTCTTGTAAGCTCCATCAAAATCAACCCAGCGCGCCATGCGCCTGACCGTCTTTTTCCACTCGCTCACATACTCAAGCACTTTGCTTCTGGCCTTTTCGTTAAAAACAGCCACGCCGGTTTTTTCGATTTCATTCTTGGATTTCAGGCTAAGCTCTTTTTCCACGATGGTCTCGATGGGGAGGCCATGGCAGTCCCAACCCCAGCGCCGCGCCACCCGCTTGCCCCGCATGGTCTGATAGCGCGGTACGGTATCCTTGATAGCCGAGGCCAAGATGTGTCCGTAATGAGGCAAACCCGTGGCAAAAGGCGGGCCGTCGTAGAAAACAAATTCGCGGTCCCCGGCCGGATTCTTGAGCGACTTCTCAAAAATCTTCTTCTCCTCCCAAAATTTTAAAAGCTCTTCTTCTTTCATCAGTCATTACACTTTAAGCAAAAAAAAGCCCCGCGTCTAGAATGAACTGACGCGGGGGCCTCTCACGGCCTGCGGTCGAGTGTAAGAAAAAGCATGCCATGACGATTCCTCATGTCGCTCGGGTGTTCTTCTCTTTCTATCTCGAGCCAGGTCGTGTGGTCAAAAGACGGAAAGAAAATATCGCCCGGAACGCGCTCTAAGACGTAAGTGAGGTAAACCCTGTCAGCCACGGGCAGAGCTTTTTCAAAAACAGAAACCCCGCCGATGAAAAAAACTTCACCCTCTTTCTCCGGCACCAGAGAGAGAGCGTCTTCGAATGAACGAGCCAAAAGACACCCCCCTGTCGCCACAAACTCTTTTCCAAGCTCTCCGGAGATGACGATGTTGGTCCGCCCGGGCAACGCTTTTCCGATAGATTGATATGTGCGCCGACCCATGATGATGGTATGACCCATGGTCAGCGCCTTGAAGCGCGCGAGGTCTGCCGGCAGATACCACGGCAGACGGTTGTCTTTGCCGATGACATGTTCAGCCAAGGTCATGGCCACGATGATAGATTTACGCAAAATTCACCTCCGTTCGATCCTTTCCATTTTTAACACAATTATGCTAGGGTGGCAAAAGAGGTTCCCGAAAACAAAATAAGGAGGTGCGAATGCAAACCTACAGCGACATTTTCGGACCCGGTTCTAATCTCAAGGAAAGGTATGTTCCAGAACATGAAAAGCTTCAAAGCATCGTGGATGGCCTGCGCAAACTCATCAGCAACATCAAAATCGTTCTCACCATGGGCACTTTCGACATTCTGCACATCGGCCACAGCCGCTATCTGGAACGCGCCAAGGAGTACGGCAACATCCTGATCGTAGGCGTGGATAGCGACGAGAAAGTACGCAGAAGAAAGGGGCCCAATCGTCCGGTCGTCCCGGCCGAGGAACGCCGAGAGATGCTTAGCCATATCCGCCATGTGGATCTGGTAACAGACAAGAATGAAGGCGACCCCAAGTGGCATCTCATCCGACTAGTGAGACCTGATGTCCTGATCGCCACGGCCGAGACCTATTCTGACGAAGAGCTCGAGAGGCTCAAAGAGTTCTGCGGCCAAGTGGTAGTGCTCGAACCGCAAGCTCTCACTTCCACCACGGCCAAACTGCGGCGACTGCACATGAAAGTGGCCGAGGAGATGATGACCGGCATGGAAGCGCTCATCAAAGAAGCGGTCGAGAAAGCGTCTGGTAAGCAAGTATGAAAAAAATCATCCTGGCTTTCATTCCGGTGCTTCACGAAGGGTATGTACGTTTTATCAAAAGACACGCGGACGCTTGCTCTCTTTACATTCTCGGTCGCGGTCTTATCAAAACTCACCAGATACTAGCCAAAGAGATTCGGGCCCTTTCTCCGCCAATGATGCGTAAAGCCATCACCGCCCTCAACATCGTGGATCGAGTGGCTCTTTTCGAGGAGAGAGATATTCGTAAGATCCAGAGACAAAAGCAGATTACCATCGTTATGCCAAACGAAGATATCTCGAGAGAGCTGGCAGAGGTTCATTTTAAGGAGCACACGATCATATACGATAACATCTTCCTGCGTTGGGATAGCGAGAATTCGCTTGAGAGCCGCGAAGTGGAATCGAAAACAGAAATCTCCGCGCATGAGTTTGATAGAAAAATCATGGCCGCTGCCAAAGCTGAAAGTGAAAAAAGCTCCGACTGGTGGCGCCAGGTGGGAGCGGTCGCATTGCGCGCCAAGAAAATCATCTTAAAAAGCCACAATCGGCACATGCCCTCGCCCCACACGCCTTACGCCGACGGCGATCCTCGCACCAATTTCAAAAAAGGGCTGCTTACTGAAATGAGTACCGGCCTGCATGCCGAACGGGGGCTGATCGCGAGAGCCGCCAGAGACGGCATCGCCCTTTTGGGGACAAGCATGTATGTCAGCACCTTCCCATGCCCGGCTTGCGCCAAATTGATCGTGGCGGCCGGCATCAGCACTCTTTACTTCCAAGACGGCTACGCCGTCTTGGACGGTGAACGCGTCCTGGTGGCCGGAGAGGTGAAAATCGTTCAAATAAAATAAGGTCGGACCTTTGAGGCTCAAGGTTCGACCTTTTATTTTTATTTTTTTTTGCCGCAACGAAAGCGGGGTGGTTCATAACCAGCCCTTTTGGTGTCGTTTTCCGGCACGATCAGGTGAAGATGGAGATGGCGGACCGATCCACCGTTGCCTTTCGGATCGCCAAAGCGACAAGCGAACACTCCGCTCGTAATACCGTAAATCTTTTCGCAGGAAACGAGCAGCTCTCTTAGTTCCAAAAATTGGGCAGGCAGCATGTCGCGCAAATTTTCCTGATGCTCCTTGGCGATAAGCAAAAGATGCAACTTGGTAAACGGGTACGGCCACTCATTTTCGGTCAGCATCCAGTGAACAGTCTCTTTCAATATGGGCATCTTGTGCCAAAGCGGCAACTTGCTTTGACAAACAGGGCACTCACCACTCTCCAGTATCTTCCGCATGCGTTCTCTTTGT
>CAYJVD010000031.1:3791-7493 GCA_964373585.1 uncultured Candidatus Saccharibacteria bacterium | reverse complement strand
ATAAAAGACATTATGCCCACATCGACGCGCCCGGCCACGCCGATTACATCAAGAACATGATCACCGGCGCGGCCCAGATGGACGGCGCGGTGCTGGTGGTGGCGGCCACGGACGGTGTCATGCCCCAGACTCGCGAACACATTCTGCTTGCCCGTCAGATCGGCGTGCCCAAGGTGCTGGTCTTCTTGAACAAAGTGGATATGGTGGAAGAAAAAGAACTTATTGATCTGGTGGAAGAGGAAGTGCGAGAATTGCTCACCAAATATCAGTACGATGGCGCGAGCGTGCCGGTCATCAAAGGCTCAGCCACCAAAGCTCTCGAAACTAAGGCTGCTACGGATGAGTGGGCCAAACCCATTTTGGAATTAGTAAACGCGCTCGATGAATATATTCCCGTGCCGGTGCGAGAAGTGGATAAGCCTTTTCTTATGCCTGTTGAGGATGTGTTCTCAATCGAAGGCCGTGGCACAGTGGTGACCGGAAGAGTAGAAAGAGGCACAGTCAAGGTGGGAGACAACATCGAGATTGTGGGTCTTAAGGATACTCAAAAAACTACGGTGACGGGCATTGAAATGTTCAACAAGACTTTGAGTGAAGGCATAGCGGGCGATAACGCCGGCATCCTTTTGCGTGGTCTCAAAAAGGAGGATGTGGAGCGCGGTCAGGTGCTTGCCAAATCCGGTTCGGTCACTCCGCATACCGATTTCGAGGCCGAAGCGTACATCTTGAAAAAGGAAGAAGGCGGTCGTCACACACCATTTTTCTCCGGTTACAAGCCGCAGTTCTATATTCGCACTACTGATGTCACGGGAGATGTGACCTTGCCCGAGGAGGTGAAAATGGTGATGCCCGGCGACACTGTTAAGTTTAATGTCAAACTGGTGGCTCCAGTGGCGCTCGAGGAACAGCAAAGATTTGCCATCCGCGAAGGCGGCAAGACCGTGGGGGCGGGCGTGGTGCTCAAGATTAATAAGTAAGAGAAAAAATTAATTTGCATTTTGCACTTTGAATTTTAAGTTTATATCATGTCAGAAGCAGTTAAGGAAAAAAAGCCGAGAGCGAAAAAACTGGCTAATAAGGACAAAAATGAAATCCAGAAATTGCGTATCAAAGTCTCGGCTTACGAACACAAGGTGCTTGATACTTCAACCAAGCAGATTATCGACACGGCTCTTCGTTACGGAGCCAATATCTTGGGACCAATCCCTTTGCCCACTGAGATAAAAAAATACACCGTCAATCGCAGCGCTTTCGTCCACAAAAACGCCCGGGAACAGTTCGAGATGCGCATTCACAAAAGGGTGATCGATATCTTGAACCCCGCCCAGAAGATTATTGAAGCCTTGACCAATCTAAATTTGCCCTCCGGAGTGAACATTGACGTAAAGATGGCTTAATATAAGATCAACCCCATGACTGGCATTTTAGTGAAAAAGAAAGAGATGCTCCGTTTTTTCGACGATAAAGGAGCGGCGCAAGCCGCTACTTTGCTAATTGGGGCGGAAAAAGAGCTAAGTGAAATCAAGGAGGGGGAGATGGTGACCACAAGCGGCATCTCTAAGGGCAAAGGTTTTCAGGGGGTGGTCAAACGCCACGGCTTTCACGGCGGCCCGCGTTCGCACGGCCAGAAGCATAACGAACGCATGCCGGGCTCGATCGGGGCCGGCGGTTATCAAAGGGTCTTCAAGGGCCGCCGCATGGCTGGACGCATGGGGGGAGACAGGATCACCGTCAAAAATCTCAAAGTACTGAAGGTCTTGCCGGCTTCGGGAGAGCTTTTAATCAGGGGCGCGGTACCCGGCAGGAGAGGAGCACTATTGGAAATAAGGAGAATGTAAAATTGTAAAATGCAAAACGAAAAGCGTAAAACAGCAGTAAAAAATTCAAAAGATGTTTTTAATTTTAAACTGTTATTTTACATTTTGCGCTTTACATTTTACGTTTCGCCTTTTAAGCCTTACGCTTAAATATCATGAACTCAACAGTCTACAATCAAGACGGCAAAGAAGTGGGGACTCTCGAACTGCCCCAAGCCATTTTTGGTTTGCCTTGGAACGCCGATCTGGTTCATCAAGTGGTGAACTCCATGCTCTCGTCCGCGAGAGTTTCTATCGCTCATGCCAAAGGCAGAGGTGAAGTGAGCGGAGGCGGTAAGAAGCCTTGGAGGCAGAAAGGCACCGGTCGGGCGCGACACGGCTCGATCCGTTCTCCCATCTGGAAAGGGGGCGGTGTGACGCATGGTCCCACTAAAGAGAAAAATTATGATCGTAAAGTGAACAAGAAGGCCAAAGCCAAAGCGCTTCTCACTATTCTTTCCCGAAAATATCAGGACGGGGAGATTATGTTTTTGGATAAATTGAACATGGAAAAAGGCAAGACCAAAGAAGCGGTGTATGTTTTAGGATCGTTAGCCAAAGCGGAAGGTTTTAACAAATTAGCTTGGGAAAAAGGCAAGAGGGCTTACATCACACTGCCGAAGAGTTCTCAGCTGGTTAATCGCGCTTTCTCTAATCTAACCGCGGTCAATTTGGATGAAACTAGAAATCTGAACCCCGTCGACGCTCTCAAATATAAATATCTAATTATGGTCGATCCGGAAGAGAGTTTGAAATTTTTGGCTCAGAAATAACATGACAAAAAATATTTTAAAAAAAACGTATGTGACCGAAAAATCGAACTATTTGGCTGGAAATATTTCAAACCCTGCCTACACTTTTTTGATTGACAAAGATGCCAATAAGCCCGAGGTGCGCAAGGCCTTCACGGAAAAATATAAACTTAAACCCCTCAGCATAAACATTATTCAGAATCCGAAAAATAAAAAGGCGCTGGTGTATTTAAAAAAAGGAGATAAGATTGATTTTGTATGATAAAAAAATATCGCCCCACCACGCCATCTAAAAGACAAACAAGCGGTATTGTTTACAGCTCCGTTTTGACTGTCAATGAACCTTACAAACCTCTTACCTTTGGTTTTAAGCGGGCCGTGGGGCGGAACAGCTTTGGTCGCATTACCACGCGCCACAAGGGTTCGGGTCACAAGAAAAATTATCGTTTGATCGATTTCAAATATGACAAAATGGACATACCGGCGGTCATCCAGACGGTGGAGTATGACCCATTTCGTTCTGGTTTTGTGGCTTTGGTAAATTACAAAGACGGCGAAAAAAGATATGTGCTTTTGCCGGAGGGGCTGAAGGTGGGTCAAGCTATCGTCACATCTGAAAAAGCTGAAGTGAAGGTAGGCAACCGTCTGCCTCTTAAAAATATTCCGGTAGGCGCATTTGTTTACAATATTGAGATTCATCCGAGAGCTGGGGCCAAGATCTCCCGCTCGGCCGGCAACTTTGCCGAACTGCTGGCGCTCGACGGCGGTTACGCCAATCTCCGTTTGCCTTCGGGCGAGGTGAGGAAAATAAACGCTCTTTGTTTTGCCTCAATCGGCGCGGTTTCTAACGCGGAGCATAACCTAATCAACTTTGGGAAGGCAGGCCGCAGTCGTTGGAAGGGCATCCGGCCGACGGTCAGGGGGAGCGCCATGAATCCGGTAGACCATCCGTATGGCGGCGGCGAGGGTCGCCAGGGCAGAGGCATCAAGAGACCCAAAACCCGCTGGGGCAAAGTAACCGGCGGCCGCAAAACTCGCACCCCCAAGAAATATTCCAACTTCTTCATCGTCTCCCGCAGGCCGAAGCGTTTGAG
>CAYJVD010000031.1:0-3691 GCA_964373585.1 uncultured Candidatus Saccharibacteria bacterium | reverse complement strand
TAAGGTTGCGCTTGGACTTGCCTTCTGTTAATATTATTTCTCAAGCTCTTTTGAGCTGATTTGTTTATATTTTTATGCCTCGATCGCTTAAAAAAGGACCGTATCTTGACCCCCGCTTGTTAAAAAAAATCAGCGGCAAGAAGCCGGAATCGACTGGCCTGATAAAGACCTGGTCAAGAGACTGTCATATATCGCCGGAGATGATCGGCTTTTTGTTCGGCGTCTATAATGGTAAAACTTTCGTGGAGGTCAGGCCGACCGAAGAGATGGTGGGACATTCGCTTGGTGAATTTTCGCTCACGCGCAAATTCTTGAGGCACGGAGGCAAGATGCAGAAAGAGCTTGAGCAGAAGAAGAAAGAGGCCGAGATCGCATCCGCTCAAGCGGCTAAGGCGGGGCCGGAGGCAGGAACCGCGGCTCCTAAGGGCGGCGCTAAAAAATAAAAGTATGGAAAAGAAAGAAGCCAAGGCTAGTTTAATGAATTACAGGCAGTCGCCGCGCAAGATGCGCTTGGTGACCGATCTGGTGAAAGGTAAGAACGCCCTTAAGGCTGTTTCGGATTTAGCTTTCGTCACCAAAAGAGCCGCCTTGCCTGTCAAGAAGCTCATCCTGTCAGCTTTGGCCAACGCCGAGAATAATTTGAAGTTGAATAAAGAAAATTTGGTAATTAAAAAAATTAGCGTGGACGGAGGTAAAGTATTGAAGCGCACCATGCCTCGAGCTTTCGGCCGGGCGGCCATGATCAGGAAACGCACAAGCCATATTAATCTGGTCCTTTCGGAGCCAGAAAATCGGAAATCCAAATGATAAATGTCAAATACCAAATCAAACCCAAAGTTCAAATGCCAAATTTTATTTTTGGATTTCATTTAGCATTTAGTATTTAATTTTTGGATTTTTAAACTATCATGTCGCACACTGTTCATCCATACGCTCATAGGTTAGGCATCTTGCGAGATTGGAAATCGCGCTGGTTCGGCACGCGCGGTAAATACCAAAAGCTCTTGCGCGCCGATGTGCTCATCCGCGAATATCTGGAAAAGAAGCTGCGTCCTTTTTATGTGGATTCCATCGAGATGGAGAGAGGTCAAAATAGTTTCAGGATTATTATCAAGACTTCGAGGCCCGGCATGATCATCGGCAGAAGCGGGGAGGGTTCGCAGAAATTGCGAGCCGACATTTTAAAAGAGATGCGGCGTTTGAAGGTGGACATGCCCCACGATCTTAAAGTAGATATCGAAGAGGTGAGAGCGCCGGAATCGCACGCCGCTATTTTGGCCATGATGATCGCCGAAGGTTTGGAGAAACGCTTGCCGTTTAAGCGCGTCATGAAGCAGTCTCTCGATAAGATTTTGGCTAATAAAATAGTGAAAGGCGCCAAGATCACTCTTTCAGGGCGCTTGGGCGGAGCCGAGATGGGACGGGTGGAAAGCGTCAAGAAGGGTCGTCTGCCGCTTCAGACTCTGCGGGCCGATATAGATTTTGCCAGAGAAAAAGCCCACCTTTCTTACGGAGATATTGGCATCAAGGTGTGGATATATAAGGGAGAAATTTTTTAAACTATGTTATTGCCCAAAAAAGTAAAATTTAGAAAGTGGCATACCAATCGCCGTAACCCCAAGAAGAAAGCCGTGGAGACTAGAGGCTCTTGGCTATCCTTCGGCTCTTTTGGTTTAAAGACCGAGAGTATGGCACGCATCAAATCCAATCAGCTTGAAGCGGCCAGAAAGACCATGATGCGTAATCTCAAAAAAGCTGGTAGAATCTGGATCCGCATCTTTCCGGACCGACCTTACACCGCCAAGCCGGCTGAAGTGGGCATGGGCAAGGGCAAGGGCGACCCACAGGGGTATGTCTTTGAAGTCAAGCCCGGGCGTATTATTTTTGAGATTGATGGCGTGGATGAGGCTTTGGCTCGAGAGACTTTGCGTAAGGGAGGGGCTAAGTTGCCGATCAGCTCTAGGATTGTCAGTCGCGTTTAATGATTTTATTTATATGCCTAAGCAATTAAAAGGAGTAGTGGTTTCGGATAAAATGGCTAAGACCGTAGTGGTGGAAGTGGCTGAGTATAAAAAGCATCCAAAATATCAGAAATATATTAAGAAAGAAAAGAGATACAAGGCGCATAATGAAGGGAAAGTTATTAAGGTGGGAGATAAGGTTACCATTGAAGAGTGCAGACCAATTTCCAAAGATAAGCATTTTAAGGTCGTTGTTTTGAGGGCAATGCAAAATTCAAAATGAAAAATTCAAAAAAACAGTTAAAAATTTAAAAGAAATTATTTTTAATTTTGCATTTTGCATTTTAAATTTTTATGTTACAACCAAGAAGCATAGTCAAAATAGCAGATAACACCGGAGCCAAGATTGGCCGGGTTTTCAAGGTGCTGGGCGGATCCAAAAGACGCTATGCCGAGATAGGGGATATCGTGGTTTTGTCCGTGCAAGTGGCTGAGCCAAGAAAACAGATCAAGAAGAAAGATATTTTAAAGGCGGTGGTGGTGAGACAGCGCAAGCCGTACGGCCGTAAGGACGGCTCGTATTTGCGGTTTGACGAAAACGCGGTAGTTATTATTGACGCTAAGAGAGAGCCGATCGGCGGAAGAATTTTCGGTCCCATCCCGCGCGAGATTCCGGAAAAAGGGTATCAGAAGATCAGTTCGTTGGCGCCGGAGATAGTTTGAAAGTGTAAAATCAAGATGAAAATTAAAAAAGGGGACAACATTATAGTGATATCCGGTAAGGATAAGGGCAAAAAAGGAAAAGTGGTTCTTGCTTTGCCTAGTTTGAATAAGATAATTGTGGATGGCGTCAATCAAAAAAAGCGTCACCAGAAGCCAAAGAAGGCCGGCCAAAAAGGCCAGGTGGTTTTGAAATCAGCCCCCATATCTATCTCATCCGTGATGCTTTTCTGCGCGCGTTGCGCGAAAAGGGTGAGAGTGGGATACAGGACGATAGCGGATAAAAAAGTAAGAGTGTGCAAAAAGTGCGGCACGGAAATATAAACATGACCCCATTAAAAGAAAAATATCAATCTATTCTTCCTCTTCTGTCCGAGAAGCTTGGCCAAAAAAATAAGATGGCTCTGCCGCGTCTAGTGAAAGTGGTGGTTAGTTCCGGTACCGGCAAAGCTAAAGATAAAAAGAGGAACGCTTTGGTGGCCGATAGGCTTGCCAAAATCACCGGCCAGAAGGCGAGCGAAAAGGGAGCCAAACAGTCCATCGCCAGCTTTAAATCCAGACAGGGGGACATTATCGGCTATGCTGTCACTTTACGGGGCGAACGCATGCACGGCTTCATGGATAAATTTATAAATGTGGCCATACCCAGAATGCGCGATTTCCGCGGACTTGATCTTGAGGCCATAGACAACATGGGGAATCTGACCATTGGCCTCAAGGAGCACACTATTTTTCCGGAAACCACCGATGAAGAGCTCAAAGATGTTTTTGGTTTGGCTATCACTATTACCACCACGGCCAAAAATAAAAAAGAAGCCGAAGCTCTTTTTCAAGCCCTTGGCTTGCCGTTTAGACAAAAACCCAAAGCTTAAATCCCAGACCCCAGTCTCACCTATCAGACGATCGCATCGCAAGCGAGAATGACACCCCTTCCCGCGCCGGCCGAACATTCTAAAATCCCATTCTCACTTGTCAGACGATCGCATATTATGTGAGAATGACATTTTTTC
>CAYJVD010000030.1:3414-7534 GCA_964373585.1 uncultured Candidatus Saccharibacteria bacterium | reverse complement strand
GTTCTCGGACGATCCCTTGCCGGCCGGGGACCATTTTTCTTTGGTGTATCAAGTGGATGAGGAAAGCCTCTGGATGATGGATCCCGAAGAAGGGAAGTATCGCGAGATTCCTAAGGATAAATTTCTGGAAAAATGGTACGATTTTGACACATCTCAAAATATTATGGTAAAAGGCTGGTATCTTTATGTGGTATACCAGAAAGGGGGATAAGGGAGACACCTATTTTTTTGATACGCCAAAAGGGGTGAGGGTTTCCAAGAAAGAGGCGCGCGTGGAAGCGCTTGGCGCGCTCGATGAGCTTAATTCTTTGCTTGGAGTGGTTAAGTCAAAAGTTCGTAAAGTCCACAAAGTTCTAGAAAAAGTGCAACAAAATCTTTTTATCATCCAAGCTGAAGTGGCGGGCGCGGATAAAAGATTGAGATCTAGTGCCATAAAGGAGATGGAAGCAGAAATCGATACCATTGAAAGGGCGCTACCAGTTATAAAAAGTTTTCTCCTGCCGGGCGAGAGTGAGCCTGGAGCTCTTTTAGATCTCGCGCGGGCAGTGGCGCGGCGGGTAGAGAGACGCGTCATTGAAGCAGTTGATAGCGGGGCAAAAATATCAGAGCTTAGTTTAGTTTACTTAAACAGGCTTTCTTCCTTGCTTTATGCCCTCGCGCGCGAGGCAAACCAGCGCGCAGGCAAAAAGGAAAGAGCCCCCACTTATTTATAGACGACGTTCGCGGAACTTGATATAACAGAACAGATGGTGCCCATAGCTTAATGGTAAAGCTCTGCTCTGTGGCAGCAGCGATGTGGGTCCGATTCCCATTGGGCACCCCATAACACTCGACATTCTTCTTTGGGGGTATTAGAGTATTGGTTAGGGAAAGGAGGTTCTTTTGAATAACGGAGACCAGATCCGCAAGCGCAATTTCGGCAAGATGCTTCGGCTCATCGTCAGGGACGCGCGCGACCTTCCGGAAGTGCTGGCCCGACTGCTTGAGTGTCTCAAGGGGTATCATTTGATTGACACGCAAGTGCGGTTTGGCTATGTGGCCGGCGGCATCATCAGCTCCGACGGAGCGGAGCGCATGCCGCAGAACTTGGAGAGATTGGCCGACTTCACCGAAGAAATTCGGCGCTGTTGCGGCGATCTTTTCGTCTTTTCGGCCACAGACATTTTTCTGGAAAGCAGCTTGTCTAGTAGGTTACAGGCAAGTGGCGCCAGGGAAGAAGATTACATGGCTTTTTGGCGGGCCGTGCTCGAATCGGGCTTGGTGAAGAAGATTTTTTTCACCCCCGGCTGGGAGCGCTCGCGGGGCGCCTTCGAAGAGTTCGAGATCGCCAAGCGCCAAGGCATGGAGATCTATGTCTTGGAATCGCAGTGTGAACTGGCAGGTCCAGTGGCTTGAAGCCCGGATTATCCCTCGTGAATAACGGGGGATTCTTTTTTGACAATCAGGTCTCGATGCCTTATCGTCTGGGTGGAAGCTAAAAGGAGGGAATGGCCTTTGAGATATGAATGTTTCCTGTGCAAGACCGATGGAGATGTGGTGCGGGTGGACCTCGGAGAGGGTTCTCACTTTTTTTGCTTGGCGTGCGCCCTAGTCCACAATCTTTACTGTCTGTGGCATAGGGGCAGGACCACTTTCTTGAACGAGACGCATGTCTGCCTTTCTTGCGTAGACGCCACAGTCGAAGCTATCGGCCCGGATAGGGCTTGCCAGTGGATGCAGACCATGAACGAAGAGCTGGTCATTCCGGCTTGGCGCATGGTTAAGCGATACGCCGCCGACATGCAGAGTGTCCGGCCGAACCTTTCAAACGAAATGCGGGTGGTTTGGGGAATCGTTCTTTTTTCGAAGACTCACCACCTAAGCCCGGAGCGCGCCTTTCGGGAAATACTCAAGGTGAAAGATCCCACTATGTTTCTCAAAATATACAATGAGAAACACGAAGAAATGGCTAGCGACTTTTAGATGGTCTCCAGCATGAACCCCGCTAGAATAAGCGGGGTTAATTTTTTATGTTAAGATAGTGGCATGGACCAAGATTTGAAAAAATATGTCACCAAAGAAAAAGGCACAGAGCCGCCCTTTAGCGGAGCATACTGGGACGCGCATGATAAGGGGGTCTATAAATGTTCCACTTGCGGCGAGGATCTTTTTTCCTCCGATGCCAAATTTGATTCTGGAACCGGATGGCCCAGTTTTTACACCCCTGTAAACGAGGATAAAGTAAAGAAAATTAGCGACGATAGCTTGGGTATGCACCGCATTGAAGCCGTCTGTAAAAAGTGTGGCGCCCATCTCGGGCACATTTTTGAGGATGGCCCGCCCCCCACAGGCAAGCGATACTGCATCAACTCGGTCTCGCTTGATTTTACGAAAGGTGATACACTTTAGAATTATCAGTTAGCATTTATAAATATTATGAAAGAAGGCAAAAATAAGTGCATGTGTTCAGTCCACAAAGTAGCGGCTGCGCTACTTTTTATTGGTGGTCTGAATTGGGGATTGGTGGGAGCCTTTGGGCCGGATTACAACTTAGTCAACTATTTGCTCGATTCTTATCCTGCCGTGGAAAGCTTAGTGTATGTCCTTGTCGGACTCTCGGCTCTCTTTATGCTTGGTTTAAGCAAGTGCTGCGGGAAATGCCAGAACTGCGGATCGGCGGTTTGTAAATGTAACTAGGTCAAACTATAAAATGCCTGAAGACAGAAAAAAATTGAGTAAGTTGGCAGCCTGCTTGCTGGTTTTTCTTTCGCTTTATGTGGCCTTGCTTTCTTTAGATAAGATCGCGGAGTTGAGGAGAGGAGGTCAATTTCCTAATGTAAGCAGCGTGAGCGTCTCCGGTAAGGGCGAAGTCAGGGCGGTGGCCAATGTCGCGGAGGTTCGCTACTCGGTTAGTCAAACGGGAAAGACCGCGGCCGAGGCCCAGAAGAAGGCAACTGTCATCTCCAATCAAAGCTTGGAATATTTGCGCGGCGCGGGTCTCTCTGAAAAAGATATTAAGACCGAAAGTTATACCGTCTACCCTAAGTACGAGTATCGCGAGGAAAGAATTATTTGTGTCACTTATCCTTGCCCCCAACCACCAGGGAAGTCAATACTAGTCGGCTATGAAGCCAGCCAGTCAATAAGGGTAAAGATTAAAGATTTGGATAAAACCGGCGCCATTTTGGAAGGCCTGGGCAAACTAGCTGTTTCCAATCTTAGCGGTCCGAATTTTAGGATTGAAGATAATGAGGCGCTTGAAGCGCAAGCAAGAAGCTTGGCTATCGCGGACGCCAAAGAAAAAGCCGCGAGATTGGCTAAAGAGCTGGGGGTGCGGCTTGGCAAGATAGTCTCGTTTAACGAAGGGGCGGATTTTGGTTATGATGGCGGCGAGCGATTCTCTCTGGGCGCTTTTAATAAGGCCGCGCCGGAACTACCCAAAGGCGAAGAAAAAATTATTTCCACCGTGACTATCACTTACGAATTGAGATAGTTTTAATAGTTAATAAAAACGAATATGGAAAATTTAAAATGCGTGGGGTGCGGTATGGAGATGAAAGCGGGCGAAGCCATGTGCGCCGATTGCAAGATGGCTATGACCTGCGAGGGTGATAAATGCAAATGTCAGGCTTGCGGTAAAGAGGTGGAACACGCCGCTCTTATGTGTGAAGCCTGTCTTCAAAAGAGCGGATTGATGCAGTAAAAAACTTCGCGCCGTCTTGACTATTGGAGGTCATAAAGTCGAAGCTATGAATTTGAATTTTTTTTCTTAAAAACAATGTACTCGAAAACTAAAAGCAGGATGGAGAATAAAATAATGCCTGCCACCACCAAACTTAGATTTTCTTTGACTTGGGGAATGTTGCCAAAAAGGTAACCTCCTCCGGTAAAGAGGCTGACCCATATTATCCCTCCAAGAAAGTTATATTTCATGAAGAGTTTGTAGGACATGCGGCTTATGCCCGCGATGAAGGGCACGAAGGTTCGCAGAAGCGCGGCGACTTGGCGGCGCAACTGGCCAGGTTGGAAACCTCCGAAAAGGAGCGCCAGCAACAAGTGGCCGACTTAACGGCCACGCTGGAGGCTTTACGCCAGCAGCGCGACACGGCCCATGCCGCTCTGACCGAAACGAAAGTCGCGT
>CAYJVD010000030.1:0-3404 GCA_964373585.1 uncultured Candidatus Saccharibacteria bacterium | reverse complement strand
GCAAAACGAGCGAGAATAATGGCCTTAGCGCCGTGTTTTTGGAAAAAGTTTTGAGCTCTTTCGATGTTATTTTCCTGTCCTACTATTTTAAGACCGATAAAATGTCCGATCCAATAGTTTAGAGTGTCGCCAGAAATAGCTGCTATTATGAGAACGAAAAAGAGGATTATAATTTCCAGATCGCCGCGCGCGGCCAAGGTGCCGGCCGCGAAAAGGAGCGAATCGCCGGGCAGAAACGGAGTGACCACCAATCCTGTTTCCAGAAAAATGACGATAAAAATAGTCACATAAACAGCCAAGCCGTGGCCTGTCAAAAATGGATCTACGAACTGTTCAAAACTGGTAAAGAGCTCCATGATTGCAATTATACCAGGATTTGTTACTATGTATAACGCCCGAGGGGCGATTTTTAATAATGGGAACGAAGGAGTATATAAATGAGACTAAGGGAGAATTGAAGCATGTGAATTGGCCTACTCGCAGGCAGACTATTCAGCTTACTATCGTGGTGGTCGGACTTTCCATTCTGACCTCTCTTTTTCTCTTTTTCTTTGACTTCCTTTTTATCAGACTGCTCGGTTTAATAATCTAATGTTTTGCATTTTGCATTTCTAACATGCCAAGACAAGAGATTAGACCGGAACGCAATTGGTACGCCATCCACACTTACGCTGGGTATGAAAACGCCGTGGTGCGCAATCTAAAACAGCGCGTGGAGTCGCTTGGCATGGAAGATAAGATTTTTAATATTCTGGTGCCGACTGAAAAGAAGATAAAGACCAAAGGAGGAAAACGAGTGACAATCGAGGAAAAAATTTACCCGGGTTATGTTCTGGTAGAGATGATCGTGACGGACGATTCGTGGTATGTGGTCAGGAACACCCCGCGGGTGACCGGTTTCGTGGGAGCGGGCGTTTCGCCTGTGCCGCTTGAAAAAAGCGAGGTGGAGCTGCTTTTCGCGCGTATGGGCACGGATGTGGTCAAGCACACTATCGATCTCGTCAAGGGCGAGACGGTGCGCATCTCGGACGGGCCGTTTAAGGACCTTGAAGGCAAGGTGAGTGAAGTGGATGAAGAGCGCGGCAAGGTCAAAATCTTAGTTTCCATGTTCGGCCGCGAGACACCCGTGGAGCTTGATTTTTTACAAGTCAATAAAATATAAAATTATGGCGCTTAAAGTTGTTAAAAAATTAAAGTTGCAGATTCCAGCCGGCAGGGCGGTGCCGGCGCCGCCGATTGGTCCGGCCCTCGGACAGGCGGGAGTGAATATCGGCGAATTTATCACTAAGTTTAATGAGGCCACGCGGGCCATGATGGGGGATGTTATCCCTGTTGAAATTTCAGTCTATGAGAACCGCAGTTTTTCTTTTGTCTTGAAAACTCCGCCAGCTTCGAATCTGTTGACGAAAGCCGCCAAGGTGGAAAAAGGCTCTGGCGCTAATCTCACCAAAAAAGCCGGCAAAATCAACCAAGCTCAACTGCGGGAGATAGCCGAGAAAAAAATGCCAGATCTCAATACTTCCGATGTCGAGCAAGCCATGAAGATCATTGCCGGCACCGCTCGCTCCATGGGGATTGATATCACCGGCTAGATTTCTGACAATATGATAAAAGCGGGACTTAAGAAAGTTTTGGCAAAATTTGGTTACGAAATTCGTCGACCTAGAATGATTGCCAGTGCGCCTGATTTTCCCTTGCGTACTTATTCAAAAGTACTCTATCTAAAGAGAATGTTCGATTTGGTAAAGGATGTGAAGGGTGATGTGGTTGAGTGTGGATTGGCTCAAGGTAAAACATTTTTAATACTGGGCCTCCTTTGCAGGGAGGAAATGAGGGGAAGGAAACTTTGGGGTTTCGATTCTTTTGAAGGTTTTCCTCAACCATCTAGCCTTGATGAAAGTATCAGGGGTTCCAAGAAGGGTGATTTCGGAAATACGAGCGTCCTCGCGGTTCAGGATCTTCTTATACATAGTGGCCTGGGAAAAGATTTCGTTGATTCGCAGGTCACCATTATCAAAGGTTTTTTTGATGCGAGTCTTTCAAGGTATCGCGGTGGGCCTATTGCTTTCTTGCACCTTGACGTTGATCTTTACGACTCCTATCTTGCTTGTCTAAAAGCGCTATATCCGAATGTGGCGAAAGGGGGGGTGATTATGTTTGATGAGTATCTTGGAACGGGGGAGTATTTAAATTTTCCGGGCGCCCAAAAAGCCATCGATGAATATTTGGGTCCTCGAGTAGTTTGGATGGAGCGAGATCTTGCTGCGGGCAAATATTTTTTAATAAAAAAAGAATAGTTCACTGAACTACTCATTGTCTATCATTGTCCAAAGTCGGACTTTGGACAGGCTGTGCTTTGCAGAATAAATTATGTGTGTTAAGTTCCATCTTGGAGGTGTTCTTAATGTTTGGCTATATTCCGTACGAGGAGCGCTCGCCGGATAGTCAGTATCGGGAACTGCTCATAAAAATCATGAAGAGCGGGGTGGATGTCTTACCCAAACAGGACGAGAAGGCTCGCATGGTGTTTGGCCACCAGATGCGCTTTGATCTCAAGAACGGGTTTCCAATCATCATCGAGCGGGATCTGGTTTCGGCGAGACCCGGCCGAACCTCGTTTTTTTTCAAAGCCCTAGGAGAATTGATCGGCTTTTTGCATGGAGCGCGAACGGTCTTGGATCTTGAACAGTTTGGCAACAACTGGTGGGGAAGATGGGCCAGCATCGAAAAGTGCCATAAGAGAGGCTTGGCGCCCGGCGATCTGGGGCCCGGCTCCTACGGAGCCGCTTGGCGACATTTCCCCACGGCCGAAGGCAAGCCTTTCGATCAGATTACCCATCTGGTCGAACCGATCAAAGAGCTGCCGAACCTGCGGACCCACTTTCTGTCTCCTTGGATTCCGCAATATGTGGGAAGGGGAGAAGGCAAGAGTCAAAAAGTGGTGGTGGTGCCGTGCCACGGCTGGGTGCATGTCATGGTGAATATTGAAAAGAAGACCCTTTCCGTCCATCATTTTCAGCGGAGCGCGGATGTGCCGGTCGGTCTTCCGGCCAATATCATCCAGTATGCCGCCCTTACTTTGATGCTAGCTCAAGTGGCAGGGTATGCGCCCGGGGAGTTGGTTTATACGCTTTCCGACGCCCATATTTATCATTCCCAATTTCCGTATGTGGAAAAACTGCTGGCTACTGAATCCGGCAAGTTCCCGACTGTTACCCTAGATTCTTCTGTCACCAATCTTTTTGATTTTAGACAGGGTCATTTCGAGGTGAGTGACTACGAACCCAAGATGCCCTTCTGGGCCATCCCGACTCCAGTGTGAGTGAGGTGGCGTGTGTCTAATAAAAAGTTTGTGGCCATAGGAAATGCCCGCTTTGAGAAACAAAGAGAGCGCATGCGGAAGA
>CAYJVD010000029.1:0-7776 GCA_964373585.1 uncultured Candidatus Saccharibacteria bacterium | reverse complement strand
ATAGGCCCCCTATGCGTCTAACAGGGTGAAGATGCCGCGTAATGCCGTTTTACTATGGGCACACCAAAGCTATCGAGGGTCTTCAAACAGAACCTTAATCTTACAGTATCAAGCTAAGGCCGTGTTTGCAAAGCCCGAGAAGACATGTTAATTTGTATTCAATGCTAAAAACAAAGGAAAAAGAGGAGATTATCAAGAAATTCAGAGGCCATGAGAAAGACACCGGCTCTTCTTCCGTCCAGATCGCGCTGTTATCCAAACAGATTGAGGAACTTTCGGAACATTTGAAAGAACATCGCAAAGATCACCACTCAAGAAGGGGATTACTGCAGATGGTGGCCGACCGCCGCTCACTGCTTAAATATCTCGAGAAAAAAGACCGGAAAAATTATGCGGATTTAATAAAAAAGCTCAAATTAAAAAAGTAATTTATGGCCATCATCAAACATGCCGGTCAGAGCGTAGGCGTATTTATCGATACTCAAAACCTTTATCACGGAGCTAAAAACCTTTATCAAGCCAGAGTCAATTTCGGCGCCATCTTAAAAGAAGCGGTAGGGGAGAGGAACTTGATCCGAGCCATCGCCTATGTCATCACCACCGAATCCGGCGAGGAAAAAGCCTTTTTCGAAGCCCTTGAGAAGGTCGGTATCGAGACCAAAAGCAAAGAGCTGCAAATATTTTACGGCGGGGCCAAAAAAGCTGATTGGGATGTGGGTATCGCGGTAGATGCCATCAGGATGGCGCCACGCCTCGACGCCGTAGTTTTGGCGTCGGGCGACGGGGATTTCGTGCCCTTGCTTGAGTATCTCAAAGCCAGTAGCCAAATCCAGTGCGAAGTGATGGCTTTCGGCAAAAACACTTCCGCCAAGCTGCGTGATGCGGCCGACCATTTCATTGATCTCGGTGAAGATCCGGCTAAATATCTGATCGGCCACAGATCCAGAGGACGCAAAAAAGAAAATCAGGCCAAAGAAAATGGAAAAGAAAGAGTATAGTCTGGAGATCGGAGGCAGAACCCTCAAAGCCACCTTTTCTGATCTAGCGGAACAGGCTAACGGCTCGGTCCTTGTTCAATATGGAGAAACCATTGTCCTGGCCACAGTCGTCATGGGCAAACACAAACGCGAAGGGGTAAACTTTTTCCCGTTGACCGTGGATTACGAAGAGAAGTTTTACGCGGCGGGAGCCATCTTGGGCGGCCAATTCGTCAGAAGAGAAGGCCGACCGTCCGAAGAAGCTATCCTGACCTCGCGCTTCATAGATCGCACCATTCGACCGCTCTTTAACCAAAAAATGCGCAACGATGTGCATGTGGTGGTCACCACATTGTCGCTTGACGAGGAGAACGAGCCCGGCATCATAGGTATCATTGCCACCTCTTTGGCTCTAGCCACCTCTGATATCCCGTGGAATGGACCGGTAAGCGCGGTGCGTGTGGGACACGAAAACGCCGCTTTCGAGATCAACCCCAGCTATAAAACCAAGGAAAACCTCGAACTTGACCTAATGGTTTCAGGTCAAGACGGTCAGGTAAACATGATCGAAGCTGAAGCCAAAGAGGTGTCGGAAGAGACCGTAGCAGCAGCTCTTGAGAGAGCCGTCTCGGAAATAGAGAAACTCCAAGCTTTCCAACAAAAGATCGTGGTCGAAATCGGTAAAGCAAAAACGGCTGTCGATATCGCAGAAGGGCCGACTGAAATGAGAGCGTTTTTCGATGAAAAAATCCGTCCAAAATTAGAAGGGGTTCTTTTCGGTGCAGCCGGAAAATCAAACAATTTACACACCTTGGGCGAGGAGTGGCTGGATCTATTTGAAGAGCGATTTCCGGAAGAAAATACGGGTCCAGCCGAAAATCTTTTCGAAGAGGCCATAGACGAACTTCTGCATCGAGAGATCTTGGGAAGTGAGCGCCGCCCCGACGGCCGTAAAATAAACCAGTTACGCCCCCTTTACGCGGAAGCCGGCGGCCTTTCTTCTGTCTTGCATGGCGCCGGACTTTTTTACCGGGGAGGCACGCATGTTCTTTCAGTGCTCACCTTAGGCGGCCCCAAAGATTCGCAGTTGATCGACGGCATGGAAGTGCGCACGCGCAAATATTTCATGCATCATTACAACTTCCCGCCATTCTCCTCCGGCGAAACCGGCCGTATGGGAGGCATGAACCGCCGCTCCATCGGCCATGGAGCTTTGGCTGAAAAAGCCTTGCGAGGTATCTTGCCGGACCACAATATTTTTCCTTACACTATCCGCATCGTTTCGGAAACCATGGCCTCAAACGGCTCTACATCTATGGCCTCGGTCTGTGCCAGCTCGCTTGCCCTGATGGACGGGGGAGTGCCCATCAAACGACCGGCGGCAGGTATCGCCATGGGGCTGATCATCGAAAATGCAAAATTCAAAGAACAAAATGCCAAAGATTTAAAATATAAGATTTTGACGGATATTCAGGGGCCGGAGGATCATCATGGCGACATGGATTTCAAGGTGGCCGGCACGCGCATGGGGGTGTGCGCCATTCAGATGGATGTCAAAATAGATGGCATTCCGGTCTCAATCCTGACGGAAGTTCTCAATCAAGCCAAAGAAGCTCGACTGCAGATATTGGACGTTATCGAGGCGGCTATCCCCGCGCCCCGACCGGAACCCTTACCCTCCGCCCCCAAGATCATCAAGATGCAGATTCCCGTGGACAAAATCGGGGCGGTCATCGGTCCGGGCGGCAAGGTCATCAATCAGATCACCGAAAAATCAGGCGCGGAAATGGAGATCGAGCAAGACGGCACCATCTTCATTACCGGTCGTAATGGAGCGGCCCAAAAAGCCAAAGCCATGGTGGAAGAGATTACCCGCGAATATCAAGCTGGTGATCGTTTTCCAAACGGTAAAGTGACCAGAATCCTCGATTTCGGGGCTTTTGTGCAAATTGGCCCAACCACCGAAGGCTTGGTCCACATTTCTGAAATAGCCCCCTTTCGAGTGGACAAGGTCACTTCCATCTTGAGCCCGGGCGACATAGTGCCGGTAGTTATTAAAGAGATTGATCAAAAAGGGCGTCTTAATCTCTCTATCAAGATGGCCGATCCCAACTTCGCAAAGAATAAAGCCAATGCCAGAAATACCCCCTAAAATAAACCCCGTTCGCACATTTAAAGCCGATCTGGAGCAGACCATCAAAAGCGGCAATATCTCGCTCTCGGATGTAGCCTTGGCCGAAGAGAAAAGGAGACGCTCTTTAAACTTGGGGGAAATGATAGCCCCGGCCAAAAACTGGTCCTGGAAAACAGGCGTTGGGGTCGGTGTAATCATTCTTCTTAGTTTGCTTATCTTGATCAAAGTGGCCAATCTTCTCGGCAAAAGTCCCGCCAAAGAAGAAGTCACAATAAATCAGCCCGCCCCCCTGATAAACGCCGACTATTCCAAAAAAATCAATCCGCAAGATATCAAAGTGGAAGTGCTTCAGGGAAACCCGGAAAGCGGCAAGCTAAAATACCTCTATTTTGTTGAAAACAATGAGATCGTAAAGAGCGCTCAATTTTTTAATTTTCTTGAAACCAGCGCCCCCGGCTCATTTTTAAGGAACCTTAACGACGAATTTATGCTTGGCACTTATCAAAACAAAGGTTTTCTGATCCTAAAAACAAACTCTTATGAATCCGCTTTCGCGGGCATGCTGGAGTGGGAGAAAAACTTAGCGGACGATCTCCTGCCGATACTCTCTGGCAAAAAAGTGAGTGGCGCTTGGGAAGATCGCGTGGTCAAAAATAGAGACACGCGCGTCCTTAAAGAAGAAAATGACGCTCTGGCCTTAATTTACGCCTTTTTGAATAGAAATATTCTCCTTATCGCTCCAGATGAAGCCGTTTTCAGCGAGGTACTTTCGCGTTTTAACGCCCCCAAACCGGTCATTAGATAAATGTGGATAAGTCTGTGGATAAGCCTATTTGACAAACTTAATCCATTTGCTTTAATTAAGTTAGATAGTTCTCATTTTATTCAGTTCGTGTGTTGGGTATCCTCGCAGATGGATACACAGACATCTCCTCTAAGTGCATCGCATCTTCGAGGATTTCAGAGACTTGTCTTTGGGTTTTGATTTGGGATACTTTTCTTAAGTAACCCTCCGAACCTAAAAGCGAGCCATCTCCTTTCCACCCCACCCACGACCAAAGCCTTGGAAGCCCCCCCTTCCAAGGCTTTATTTTTTTTCTCAATTATGATTATAATGAGTCATGTTGGATATACAATCGTACAAATCCAAGCTCGAAGCTGAAAAGGCCAAACTGGAAGAGACACTTAATCACATAGCTCAAGTGGACCCCCAAAACAAGTCTGATTGGTTGCCTAAAACGGGGGATTCGCTCCACGATCTGGGCGAAAAAGAAGACGCGAGGGAGCCAGATCCCGTGGATATGGCAAACCGCCTAGAAGATTATGAAGAAAGGGTCTCTACGGAAACGACTCTGGAGGAGCGCCTAAATTCCGTCAACGCGGCTCTCTTGAGAATAAGCACCGGCACTTATGGGCATTGCCAGATCGGGAGTGAAGGTCATCTCATCGAAGAAGAGCGCCTGGAGGCCAACCCAGCCGCCAACACCTGCGTCAAACATATTTGAAAGTGCAAAACGAAAGCGCAAAGCGCAAAACGAAAAGCGCAAAGTGAAAAGCGTAAAACGCAAAATAACGACGAAAAACTCAAAAGCTGTTTTTGGTTTTGAACCGTTATTTTGAATTTTGCATTTTGCGCTTTTAGCTTTACACTTCGGATATGCCCTCTAAGGTTCACTCCGCCCAAGTTATTGGTCTGAAGCCAGAGATAATTGATGTGGAAGTGGACATTTCCAAAGGTTTTAAGGCTTATTCCATCGTCGGTCTGCCAGACAGCGCCGTCAAAGAAGCCAAGGATCGCATTTCAGCCGCTATTAAAAACAGCGGTTTCCCTTCGCCTCAAAAAGGAAACAAAAGAACCATTGTTTCGCTAGCCCCAGCCGATATCCGAAAAGAGGGGCCGATATTTGACCTAGCTATCGCCATTGGCCACCTACTGGCCGCCAAAGAAATAGCCTTCGACGCCTCAAAAAAGATTTTTTTGGGAGAGCTTGCGCTCGACGGTCGCTTGCGACCCATCAAGGGAGCCCTTTTAATTTCTGAAAAAGCGCCCAGCTTCGGCTTCGAAGAGATCTATCTGCCTGAAGCTAACGCCAAAGAGGCCGCGCTCATCAAGGGGGTGAAAATCTTTGGCTGCAAGAGCCTAAGAGAGATAGCTAGTCATCTGTCTGACATTAACCCGATCCTCCCTCTTAAGACGACACCCTTTCGGTCTGAGATAAAACAGACCGAACCTGAAATTGATTTAGCTGAAGTCAAAGGTCAGGAAACTGCCAAAAGAGGCCTCGAAATCGCCGCAGCCGGCGGCCACAACATCGCCATGTCCGGCCCGCCGGGCACGGGCAAGAGCATGCTGGCCAAAGCTCTGATCGGCATCCTGCCGCCTCTTTCTTTTGACGAAGCGCTCGAAGCGACCGGCATTCATTCAGTGGCGGGCACGCTCGAAAAAGAGATGGTTATGCACCCGCCTCTACGCTCCCCGCACCACACCTCCTCGTATGTCTCAATCGTGGGCGGAGGCGCTTGGCCCAAACCGGGAGAGATTACTTTGGCCCATCGGGGAGTGCTCTTTCTTGACGAGTTTGCGGAGTTCGACCGCCGGGTGATCGAGGCCTTGCGCCAACCCCTTGAAGATCGCTTTATCAGCGTAGCTCGCTCCCGCGGTTTCGCCCGCTTTCCGGCCAGCTTCATCTTGATCGCCACCATGAACCCCTGTCCTTGCGGCCGCAAAGGTCTGAAAAACAAAACCTGCGTCTGCACACCCATGGCTCTGGCCCGCTATGCCCGCAAAATATCCGGCCCGATCATTGACCGCATAGACCTCTGGCTCGAGGTGCCCCAAGTGGACATCGAAAAACTCTCAAGGAGCGAAAACAGTGCGGAAAACTCGGCCAAGGCGGCCAAAAGAGTGCTAGCGGCTCGAGAGATTCAAAAGGACAGATTTAAAAAAGAAAAGAGCATTCTGCTAAACAGCCAGATGGGAACCAAACAGTTAAAAAAATTCGCCCCGCTTGGCGAAAAAGAAACGGCCGTTTTAAACAATGCCGCCAATTCATTAGACCTTTCAGCGCGGGCTTATCATCGCGTCATAAAGATTGCCCGCACCATCGCCGACCTGGCTCAAAAAGAAAATATTGAAGAATCGCATCTCTTTGAGGCCTTGCAGTACCGACCGCGCTAATCGAAAAACCCAAAACCCAAAGGCCAAATGTTAAATCAAGTTCAAAATTCAAATATTAAAACATTCATTTAGCATTTAAAATTTAGATTTTGAGTTTATAAAAAAAGGTTAAAGGCTAAATCAAATTCAAAGTTCAAATATTAAAACATTCATTTAACATTTAAACTTTGGCCTTTGGATTTTAAAAAAATGGGGAGCGCTTGCGCACTCCCCAGAACTTCACTTGCACTTCACTTGGCCATCTTGGGCTTAGGCGCTTTCCGCACCAGAAGGTCGTAAAGACCTATTTCGCGGGGGGATCTCTCCACCCATTCGACAGCTTCCTCTCCTAGTAATATCTTAACCTTGTCGAAATCTGATCCACTCACGCTGATACCCTTAGGCAACACCTCGATGTTCCTCGTATATCCGGCTGTTGCCAGAAAATGTTTTCCGGTCGCTATCTCGAACCGTTCCTCTTTGGGAAAAATGGCGATTTCGGAGTTTTCTAGTTTACCAACCGCGAAAGTTTCGTAAGTTATCCCTAGACCTCGCTCTCTGCGCATGACCACTACCAGCGCGCCTAACGTCTCTCTCGAGAATCGAGTCCGAAGCGCCCTGAAATCCGTCTCCATCTCCGCGTCCCAGCTTGAAATCAAGGCGAGATCCGCCACCGGATCGCCCGTGGTCTTGCCCCCATCCACGATCAGCTTTCTGATCTTTTGGTTGATATTCCGAGCTTTGAGCGCCACTTCCGTGATCTTGGTGTTCAGTTCGTTCATCCATTCACGAAGCAAATCGATCTCATGCTTCAGCTCTTTTAGGCTTTCAGCCATATTCCACACACCATCCTTCCAGATTGAAGCTTAGTCGAATATCTTTCTGTGTCAACATGCGGCCCAAGGGCCGAAATCCAAAGATCAAAGATCAAAGTCTAAATGTTAAATGAAATCCCAAATCCAAAAATGCAAAAAATTATTTAACATTCAGATTTTGGATTTGATTTGTCATTTAGATTTTAGATTTTAGATTTCTAAAATGGATTCCTGGCTCCGCGCACTTCGAAGTGAAGATGCGGACCAGTGGATTTGCCGCTATTGCCAACATAACCGATGATTTGACCGCGCACCACCTCTTGGCCTGCCACTACCGCGTTCGCGCTATTATGAGCATAAAGAGTCTGGGTATCGTTCGCGTGGGCGATGACGACATATTTACCGTAACCGCCATTCCAACCGATAGCCCGAGAAATGATGACCGTCCCCGCGGCTGAAGCGATAATGGGCTCTCCCATGGGAGCGGCCAAGTCTACGCCATTATATCCGTGCAAACCTTGAGTCTTACGACCACCGGGCAAAGGGTTAATGTAGTATCCTTCGTAATAAGGAGCGTTCGTGCCAAACACTCTCTTGGATTTCTTCTTGGAAACAGTCGGGGAAGGCAGACCCTGAATCTCTCCATCCGGTACAATAATCTCCTGTCCAACCGCCAGCTTGGAGTCCATGGCT
>CAYJVD010000028.1:0-7823 GCA_964373585.1 uncultured Candidatus Saccharibacteria bacterium | reverse complement strand
CTCCAAAATATTCATGAACTAAAATAGTTCTCATTCCAATGATGTCGTGCCAAGGTATTTCAGGAATTTTTCTTTTTGTTTCTATGGAAGGTTGGGTTGTAGCTTCTCCGATAATTTCAAAATTTCTCATGACCGCGTCAATAATCATTTGATTATTTTCGAACTGCCCAAAGGTCATGTCGTCCGTATATGAGAAAATCTTATCGATTGAATTTACGATATCTTTGAGAAATAATTTTTCTTCTCGCATTTCTATAAATATATAACAGTCTGAAGAATTTCATCTCTAATTAGAGATTTGAGCGCTCTTGGAGTGGCTAGGTCGACATTTTTTTTTAGAACACCTTCCAAAAATAGTTTGAGCCCTGAAAAACGAAAAAGGTCTATCGGTTCTTTAAACTCGACTATGACATCCACATCGCTATTTTTATTTGCAACTCCTTTTGCCACAGAACCAAAAACTCCTATCTTTTTTACATTAAAATCGCGCTCGAGAGTGGCGCGCGATGCCGCAATCTTTTGTCTTGTAATATCAAGCTCGCTCATAGTACTCGCATTGTAACACAAAAGCTTCGGGAAGAGTAGCTCTGGGAAAGGTTTCGGGAAAGGTTAAACCTTTCCCCAAATAAGGGTTTTTGGGCGGTTTGGCCACGGTCAGGCCAGGGCTTTTTTGACGTGGGCTACCACTTCGTTTAGGGAAAAATTGGCTTTGATCATGAAGTCGAGGGCGCCGAGCGCGTGGGCTCGATCCATGTCCTCTTTCTGATCGAGATTGCTCAAAATAATGACCGGTATTGGCGCCCATGACTGGTTGGCGCGAATTTTCTCTAGGATCTCAAAGCCGTTGATATCAGGCAGAATAATGTCGAGGATTATCAGATCCGGCCGGCCTTTCTCCAAAATTGCAAAAGCCTCTTTGCCGTCCACCGCCCCTTCGATCTTGCATCCTTCGCCCACCAGCTTGTTGATGAGCAGCTCTCTTAAAAATTTGTCGTCCTCAACGACTAGAACAGTTTTATTTTCCATATTTTTTCAAAACTTTAATTACTTTTTCTAAAACATCTTCAGGGTCGAAATTAGTCTTGATTAGATAATCTTCCACGCCTAAGCTTTTAGCTCTTTCAATCTCCACAGGCTGGCCTGAGTTGGAGATAATAATGACCGGCACTTCTTTAATGTAACCTTTCTGGTTCATTTCTTCAAGCACTTCCATGCCGTTTTTGATCGGCATGAGAATGTCGAGGAGCAGCAGGTCTGGCTTCTCACTCGCGAGCTTTTCCATAGTCTCAAGTCCATTTTTGGCTAGAGACACTTGATAGTCCCATTTTCTCAATTTTTCACCCAGGATCGATCCTAAGGTCGGATCGTCTTCGGCTATGAGGATTTTGTTGGCCATATATTCATTCTACCACAGGTTTTTCTTTTGAAAGAGGCAGATTGATTCGCACTTTGGTGCCAACCCCTTCTTCTGAATGGATGTCAATTTCGCCTCGATGCTTTTGAATAATATTTTTTGAGATGAATAATCCAAGACCCGAACCTTCTGTATTCAATCTTATGGCATTTTCACCTCGGAAAAATTTAGTAAAGAGGCGATTTTGCTGACGGAGGGGGATGCCGATGCCGCTGTCTGTTATCTCTATTTCCGCCAAGTCACCCTCATTTTTCAGTTTAATTCTGATCTGGTCGCCCGGTTTAGTGTAGTTTACGGCGTTATCCAGAATATTGCGCAGAGCCAGATTTATCTTTGACGAATCAAAGTAAAAATTGGGCAAAGGGTCGCGACTTATTTCCAGATTTAGGTTGAGCATTTTTTTCTTGGCTATCATTTCATAATCTTTGACAACGCTCTCCACCAGAGTGGTCAAATCTCTCTTTTCGAATTCATATCCGAATCTGCCATCCTCGATGCGGGCCACATCCAGAAGATCATTTATAAGACCAATCATTTTTTCATTGGTTTGGTAGCCTTGATCCATAGCCTCTATCTGTTTTTTATTTAATTTTCCCATGTCGCCAGAGAGGAGCGTATTTAGGGTCCATTTGATGATAGATAGGGGAGTGCGCAGCTGGTGAGCGGCGATAGAGATGAACTCGCTTTTGGATCGGGCGATTAGTTTTTCCCGAGTGATGTCCCGAACGATTTTAATGAAGCCGCTGGTACCCCCTCCGGGCAAGATAATGGGCGCAGTCACCACATGGTATTCGTTCTCTTCGGGATAACTAACTTTAACTTCGTTGGCGCTGATTGTCTTGTCTCCGGTCGATTCTTCTGCCAGATGAACGCTTTCTTTGCCTACAATCGGATAAGTGACGATGGCGAGCGACTCTAGGCGCGGTTTCATGACATCCTCTGGTTTTATGGAAAGGCCGACCACCTCGTTTCTTTTTAGCCCGAGCATGCGCTCGGCCGCGCGATTTACTCTTATGATCTTGAAATCGTTGGAATATTCTATCAGACCGCTAGTCAGATTTTCGATCAAAGTCTCATTATGAATGCTCACTTTTCTCAGTTCACCTGTTCGTTCCTCCACTTTTTTCTCCAGATTCCTATTTAAATCTTTTAGTTTTAAGGCAAGGGCGGAGAGTTCCTCTTTTTGCTCTTCATTTTTTACGATATTTTTGATAAAAAAGCCGCCCACTATGGCGAAGGCTAAAAATACAAAAAAGCGCGAGACAGCCCCCAAGGTGAGCTCTTCCACGAAGATATTGGCAAAAAGAATGCCGCTCATGACAAAGACTGAGATTTCGGCCAGCACTAGGCGCACTGAAAGCACATGATATCTGACGATGGCGTAGGAGGTGAAGATAACCCAGCCGAGAGTAAGAAGGGGGGCTGACCAGTAGAGGGAAAAGTTACCTATCATCGGCAGAAAGATGCCTGCTAGGGTTGCTGGTATTACTCCGATGCCTGATCCATAAAATAGATAGCGGAGCTGGTTTTTGGTGAACGGGTCCACGGTTATTTTTAGTTTTTGGTAGAGAATATAAAAGCCACCTCCGAAATACGAGAAGAAAGTTAAATAAAAAAGAAAACCCACCTTGCCAAAAAGCCACTGCCTATCGACGACATCCTTTCCCACGAAATAGGTATCTTTAATGACAAGGTCGGAATAAAAGTAAAGATAAAAAAGTAACAGCTGACTTAGCAGTATACCCGGTAAGACCCAAGGATATTTGTCTTCAGACTTTCTTTCAGAGAAAAGAAAACTAAAATAAAAACACAGCGAAGCTATGATACCCGCCCCCCCGTGGTTGTATCGGTTCCAGAATATAAGCCAGCTTTCTTGGTCAGTGTAATAGTAAGCTCCCATGCCAAGCGCCCAGAGAGCGGTCCCAAAACCGACAAGGGCGTAGACGCGGGTGGCGCGCTCCTTGGACCCGAGATAAAGCAGGAAGCTGAAACTGCCTAAGATCATAGAGACTAGCCAGATGACACCGCTATAAATGTTGAGGGGTGGAATAGGGGCTGAGCCTATTTTTTGAGCAAGTGACAGGCCAAATTCCGCGGGAATGAAGATATTGACGAAAAGGATGACGATGAGAATAAGCAAGGCCACGATGGAGGTGACAATTTTGACGCTTAGCAGTTGGTAGCGCGTGATGGCGTACGAGATCAGGATGACCCAGCTTACGGTTAGAACCGGACCAAGCCAAGAGAGATTAAAACTGCCTACAAGCGGCAGAAAAACATTTACCCACATGGAGGGTAGCGAACCTATGACAGTAGCCCAGAAGATGTATCGTAATTGATCGCCTTGAGGCGAATTTTTGTACAGCTTCATTTTTTGCCATAGGATATAAAACCCGCCAAAGAAGGGCAGTAAAAGATTCAAGTGAAATAAAGCCCCCCAGTCGCCGAATTGCCAACCCTCATTGAGATGGGCTCCTCTCACTATGAAAGTATCTTTGATGACAAGATCGGTGAAAAAGTAGATGAGAGCCAGGCCTATCTCAGCTATAATCAAGCTTCTCAAGATATTTGGCGCGGGCTTTTTTTCTTCTGGAAAGAGAAGCGTAAAATAAAGAAAGATCGGTCCTACCAAAGCTCCGGCGAAATGATTTAGCTTATTCAAAAAAAGCAGGGTGGCGTGCCCTTCAAGCATATAGTAAAGCCCCATGGCGAAAGACCACACCGCGAGCGAGGCTGCCACTAAAGCGTAGGCGCGCGTGGAAGGTCTTTTACTGCCCAAGAATAGGAAAAGGGTGAAGCTGGCAAACAGTATGCCGGCGATCCAGTTGAATGCTGAATAGATGTTTAACATTAATCATTTAATTATATCTTAGTTGATCGAATTACCAAAAACCCTCCGCCAATGGCGGAGGGTTTTTGGTGTAATGGTATAATAAATGATTATTTTACCGAATCTTTGAGGGCTTTGGCCGCTCGAAATTTGGGGATGCGCATGGCTGCCACCTGAACCGCTTCTCCGGTTCGAGGATTGCGAGCCGTGCGAGCCGCTCGATTCTTGGTTGAAAAAATACCGAGACCGGCAATGGAGATCTCGTCTCCTTTCTTGAGGCCGTCTACGATGGTCCAGATCATGGTGTCCACGGCTTCCTCGGCCGAGACTTTGGTGCCGCCAATTTTGGCGTGGACCGCGTCCACTATATTTTGTTTATTCATGAATGTCGATTTTATTTTAATTATTTCCCCGCCAGAGGCGGAGCCGACCTTTTAACCTTCTTTAACGCTACTAGCCCATTATATATTAAGCCATTTTTTGAAGCAACCTCACAAGAATCTTTACCCACTTGTATGTTTTCGAATGTCGACTAGATAGTAGGTACTTTGTTCGATTAAAAAATAGAAGCGATATTCTTTATCTATCCTAGCTTGCCAAAGGTCTTTTATGCCGCTATATCTTTTGGCCTGCAGAGATGGGTAGCGAATATTATTGAGGAGAAATGCCGTTTGTTTTTCAAATTTATGCTGGATTTCTTTAGGAAGTTTTTCTAAACGCTCCTTGAAGTGCGGCGCGAACGAGATATTCATTGTTTAGAACGCAAGGCATTCATCAAATCACTCACCTCTTCAAACGGACCAATAGCTTTTCCTTCATGGATTTCCTTAAGCGACTGCCTGATATGAGAATCAATTTTTCCAGATTGAGAGCGGAGAAGCTGCTCGTAATGCTTGCGAGGGATGATTACGAGGTCATCATTTAGGCCCTTTCTGGAGATACTAATTACCTGCATAGTAATAAATATTATATATTAAGCCATATTTTGGTGCAATGGCCGTCAAGTTTATCTGGCAAATTCAATCACCCTGTTTTCGCGGATGACCATCACTTTGATTTCACCCGGATATTTGAGCTCCTGTTCGATGCGCAGGGCGATCTCTCTGGCCGTATTTCTGGCTTCGAGATCGGAGACATCGCTTGGATTGACGAAAATGCGCATCTCTCTTCCGGCGGAGATGGCGTAGCTTTTTTCCACCCCTTTGAAGGAGTTGGCGATGGCTTCCAAGTCATGCAGGCGTTTTAAGTAGTTTTCCACGCTGTCTCTGCGCGCGCCCGGCCTGCCAGCGGATATGGCGTCAGCCGTTTGGACGATGATAGATTCGATGGTTTCGTATGGGTACTCTTCATGATGCGACTGCATGGCCTGAATAATGCGATTATCTACGGCAAATTTTTGGAGAATGCGCCGACCGATATCCACATGCGTTCCGGCCACCTCATGATCCACGGCTTTGCCGATATCGTGTAAGAGCGCGCCGGCTTTGGCGATAGCCACATCCGCTCCCAGCTCTTCAGCCAGCATGCCCGAGATGTGGGTCATCTCTATGGAATGTTGCAAGACATTTTGACCATAACTGGTACGGAAATTCAGTCTTCCCAAGATGGCGCTGACGCGCGGGTCCAGATTGAAGACGCCCGTCTCATAAGCAGCTTGTTCGCCTTTTTCTTTGATGATCTTGCCTATCTCTGCTTTGGCTTTTTCCACCTGTTCCTCGATCTTGGCCGGCTGGATTCTGCCATCCAAGATGAGATTATCCAAAGCCAGCTTGGCAATATGGCGTCTGACCGGATCGAAAGCCGAGATGACGATGGCGCCGGGTGTGTCGTCGATGATCACTTCCACGCCCGCCGCGCGTTCAAAAGCCCTGATGTTTCGGCCTTCCTTGCCGATGATCTTACCCTTGAGCTCATCTGATGGTATGTGCACGGCCGTGGTCATGACATCGCCCGCGGTAGAAGCGGCTAAGCGCTGGATGACCGTCGAAAGGATGTCTTTGGCCTTGCGGTCAAGGCGGGCTGTGCCTTCGCGTTCCAATTTCTGCAGACGCACCGCGAAATCCTCCTCGTATTTTTTCTCTATGGATTGGATAATCTCTTGGCGGGCTTCATTTTCGGACAGTCGGGCGGTTTTCTCCAGCTGGGCCAGCCTATCCTCCTCTAATTTCTTGGCTTTTTCTTTTATCTCTTTGATCTCGATGACCTTCTCTTTGATATTTTCTACTTCACGATCGATATCGCCTTGGCGTTTATCCAAAGTCTCGTCTTTTTTGATGAGACGATCCTCTAGCCTCTTTAGCTGGGCTTCTTTCTCCCGTCCTTCTTCCTCGCTCTTTTTTATCTTTTCGGCCGCTTTTTTTTCGGCCTCCTCTGTTAGTTTTTGTGCCTCGGCTTTAGCGTCAACCAGCATCTGCTTGACGGTGAGCTCGACTGACCCTTTCTTGCCTAATGAAATCAGGCGATACAGAAAGTAGCCAAATAAGGCGCCAGCTAGCCCGGCACCCCCGGCTATTAGCGCCACTTGTGTAATCGACATGTTAGTTTACCCTTTTCGGCAAATAGACTGCATTTATTTAGGGTTTTTGATCAAAACTTATTGATAAATTTAGCAAAATCATTATAACAGACCTGTCTCAAAAAAACAAACCCCCGATATATCGCGGGGGTTGACGCTATCTTTTGTCTTCATCCAGATAGCGGATTCTTTGGTCGCGCAGGCCTTCCAGAGTCTGGGAGACTTTACGCAAAATGGAGCTGGCTTCCTCGAAGTGATTATCGTCAAGCGCAAGCAGTTCCAGTTTCTCCACCGCTTGAGCTAGATGGCTGACGATGTTTAAGTTCGCAAGCTCCTCTCCCAGATGGTTGCGCAACTCTTCGAGAACCCTCTTTTTTTCTTCGAGCTCGTCCACTTTTTTCCTCGCCGCGCGCGTATGCTTATCCACCAGCTGGCCCAACTCTTCGAGCGTGCCACGTCTTCCAGGCTTGCAATTCTGCAGATCGAAAAGTTTCTTAGCCTGTTCGGTCTCTGTCAGGGCTTGGCTTGCTACCATTATCTTCTGGTCGATCGGCTCGATCGCCTGATCGAAATAAGCAAGGGTCTTTTCGCGGAAGCGTTTGATGACCGCTTCGTAATATGGGCTTTGGTTGGACTCGACCCTCAATTGGTGGGCGAATTTTTCCACTAGTCTTTTTCTGGCTTGGTCGAATCTTAGCTGATGGAAGGCCAGAGCCACTATTGTCGTGAATACTCCGCCGGTGATGGCCAGAATAGGCGACCAGCTGGCCATATTTTCAAATCTGAAATGGGCCAGGCCAAACGTAGTTGCGACAGTAGCGAGCGTAATCAGTTTGGCAGAGATGGTTGGTAAGAATAGGTAGCACACATACTCCTTGGAGAGATAGTTGAGACCTCTCACCTTCTCCTCCGCCAATTCTTTCTCGATCTGGTTCAGATTGTTCGCGATCGCGTGCAGTCAGATCACCTCCTTTCAAAGAACCCCCTTTGAATAAAGTTATCTGGAAAATAAGTCAAAGTCAATCACATTGGGAAATCAGAAGTGAAAAACCCAAAGCCCAAAT
>CAYJVD010000027.1:0-8143 GCA_964373585.1 uncultured Candidatus Saccharibacteria bacterium | reverse complement strand
GTGGCCGTCCCCCTTTGGCGCGGGCCGGCCGGGCTGGCATATCGAAGACACAGCCATCACCGAAAAATATCTGGGTCCCCAATACGACATTCACGGAGGCGGCATTGATCTTATCTTTCCGCATCATGAATGTGAGGTAGCCCAGCAAGAAGCCATCTCCGGATTAAAACCTATGGTTAAGAAATGGCTGCATGTCGGATTTCTGCAAATCAAAAAAGAGAAGATGTCCAAGTCGCTCGGCAACCAGATAAGCCTGCGCGAGGTGTTAGACCAATACGGCGCGACGGTTTTTCGTCTGGCCATGCTTTCTATCCATTACCGCTCCCCTGTCGAGTATGATGACACTCTCATGATTCAGGCCAAGGAGGGGTTAGGGCGCCTAAAAGAGTGGGCTCAAAAGGTAAAGCGCTATCAAAATCAGTCGCGCGCAGAAAATTCAGATCATAAAGAAAATTTTTTCAACGCTTTTGGCGCTGACTTTAACACGCCAGCGGCTATCGCCTTTCTTTTCAGTTTAGCCAAAGAAACAAATAAAAAAATAGATCAGGGAATCTGGATAGATAAAGAAGCTATTCTTACCTGTCTCGAAAAAGCAGATGAAATCCTCGGCCTGAAACTTTTAGAAAGCGAGGCGATACCAGAAGAGATAGAGAAATTAGCCGCTCGCAGAGAGGAAGCTCGGAAAAACAAAGAGTGGCAAAAGGCTGATGAAATTAGAGAAGAGATTAAAAGAGTGGGTTACGAAATCGAGGACACTGATAGCGGCCCGCTAATAAATAAAACCTAGACATATACACAGTAGTTGGCCAACAAGGGGTTCAATGTTGCAAGAAAAATTAATAAGCATTACGATACAGTCATGAGAAAAACTCTTGCTCAAAGACGCAACATCAATCTTCCTCGACAATCAAAGAGTCTCTTGAGGGCAGCCGGGCTTTTACGCGCAAAACAAAGCGCCCTTAGGCAACATGCCAAACAGATCAGAAATGATTGGAACAGAAATTAATTTTTTTATGTGACAATTGACACCAATATTCTAATTGCTTACCTTGCTGGTGAACAAAAGATAATAGATATCTTGAAGAGTTGGCATAACGAAAGGCGAGTAATATTTCTACCTGCCGTTGTTGAAGCAGAACTGCTCTCTTTTCCAGATTGGTCTGATAGTGAAAAAGAGACTGTCCTAGATTTTCTGGAAGAAAATTTTGTTTTTGTAACCTTTGATCGTTTGATTGCTAGAACATCGGCTGATCTCCGCTCTCATCACAATATAAAATTACCAGATGCATCCATCGCGGCTACTGCTCTCATTACGAGGACTCCGCTCGCAACCCGCAACACAAAAGATTTCAAAGGAATCCCTGATTTAGAACTTCTTCTTGTTTAATTTTGGTAACTAGTGCGAAACGTAATCAAAAATGATGCCTATCTCTTTGCGCAAAACAGGATCCTGGTACGATCGTGTCAGGATCCTGTTTGGTATTAATCCACCTGCTTTGTATTTATCCACATCTCTTCGCATCGAGAGGGCATGGGGTTATTTGTGGTTTTAGCCTATCATATTCTTTAATATACATCGGAAAGTGATATTTGGAAACTCCACGATAGTTGTACAGGATATGCTTATGATGTGATCCTTGCCACGATAAGTGAAAGACTTGGAACAGTAACTGGCCAACATCCAATGTCGGCCAAAAACTAATTGTCTCTTTTTGAGATAAGCCCTGATAATTTGTCGTAATCAAGACTCCGATCTCCATACATCTTCGTGGCGAAGAAATTTGCCTTCTCTTTCTCGCTTTTTTATCAGTTCCACTAAAGCCATGTCTTCTTCCAGTTCAAGCCCCCCCTCAAGTATTTCGCGTGCTTTTGTGGCCAAAGGCACGGCATCACGCTTAGCAAGCGCAATTAGCGCCCTCTCTATCTCACTTGAGACTGTGATATTAATTCTGTTTTTGATCGTACTCATTCAAGTGAGCGTAACAAAAGTGTGACTCTAACGCAAGAGCATACTTTATCCACAGATTTACATATTGACAGTGAACGAGCGTTCACCTAGACTGGACACATGTCTTTAGAAAATTCAGTGGAAAAGATAAAAAATTTTTATCACGCCAAAAAACGCTTGCCTTCCTACAGCGAGATCATGCGCTTGGCTGGCTACCGATCTAAAAACGCCGTCTTCAAATTGGTAAATAAAATGATCGAGGCTGGTCTTTTAGAAAAAGATTCGTCTGGCCGTCTCGCGCCTAGAGGTCTCAACCATTCCCTAAGAGTTCTCGGCCTGGTGGAAGCCGGCTTCCCTTCCCCGGCTGAAGAAGAGACCGTGGACACTCTTAATCTTGACGACTATCTGATAGATAACAAAGAAGCTACCTTCATGCTCACGGTCAAAGGTGATTCCATGCAAAACGCCGGGATCTTGGCCGGAGACATGGTGCTCGCGGAGCGAAAGGAAAACGCCAAAGACGGAGAAATAGTCATCGCTGAAGTAGACGGTGAATGGACCATGAAATATCTAAGGAAAAGAGGGGCTCTCACATTTCTTGAACCGGCTAATCCAAAATACAAACCCATCCAAGCCGAAAACAGTCTGCGCGTAGCGGCCGTGGTCAAAGCCGTAATTAGAAAATATAGATGAAAGAAAATATTTTACATATTGACGCCGACGCCTTCTTCGCCTCGTGTGAGCAAGCTCTAGACCCAGCTCTCAAAGGCAAGCCTGTGGTAGTAGGTAAAGATAGAGGGATCGCCGCCGCCATGAGTTATGAAGCCAAATCCATGGGCGTGGAAAGGGGCATGCCGATTTTCCAGATCCAAAAGATCTGTCCGGATGCCATTATTCTGCCCACGCGCTTTGATGTGTATAGCTTCTTCTCCAGACGCTTTTTTGATATAGTTAAAAAATACGCCACCCAAGTAGAGGAGTACAGTATAGATGAGTGCTTCGTCCTGCTTTCTGATCCCCTTTTGGCCTCTAAATTAAAACAAGAACTTCAACTGGCGCTCGGCATCACTTTTTCTTTTGGCATGGCCCCGACCAAAGTCTTGGCTAAAATAGCTTCTCGATGGCAAAAACCAGACGGCTTTACTGTCATAAAACAATCGGAGATAAGCAAGTTCACCAAAAATCTGCCTCTCATAAAAATCTGGGGCATCGGCTCCCAAACCAGCAGCTACCTTGAAAAAATGGGCATAAAGACAGCCCTGCAATTTTCCCTGACAAACTACGCTTGGGTTAAGCAGTATCTTTCAAAGCCGTATCAGGAGATCTGGCGTGAATTAAGAGGAGTGAGTGTCTATCCTATCGTCAAAGGTAGTAAAGATAAATATCAAAGTATCAGTAAGACCAAGACGTTCACCCCTCCATCCGGTAAAGCGCCTTTCATCTTGAATCATTTTTCCAAAAACATCGAAAACGCCTGCATTAAAGCTCGACGCTGGAAACTAAAAACAAAAGAGATTCTGTTTTTTCTAAAAAAACAGGATTTTAGTTATCGTTCAGCCAAAATCAAACTAACGCACGAGACCTCATCGCCCGTGCCGATCCTAAAAGCTCTGCATAAAATTTTTTGGGAGCTTTACAAACCCGAAGAGATTTATAGAGCCACCGGGGTGGTGCTTGGCAATCTCTCCTCTTTAAGCGAACGTCAGCCTGATTTTTTTGGAGAGTTTTTGATAAATAATAAGATGGAGGAGATTTTAAATAAAACAGATTATCTGGACGCTCGCTACGGCAAACACACCGTCCATCTCGCCTCGAGTCAAGAAAGTGGCAACAAGGGGTATTTACGCCACCAAAAAAGCCTTTATCTGCCAATGTTTTCTAGCAGTGTCAGCTAATCCACAGTTTACCCACTTATAAGCGGAAGTCGCTCACTTGGGTAAAAAAAACTCTCATGTTAAAGTTTGGGAATGTTAAATGTTGAAAGCTCTATCATCAGAGGAAACTTCCAATCTGGTATCCGCATTCCTCCACAAGACATCGAAGCCGAAAAGGCGCTGCTCGGCTCTGTCATGCAGCAGCCCCAGATGATGTATGAAGTGACGGATTTTTTGAATGAACGCTGTTTTTATGTGGAAAAACATCGTCTCATCTGGAAAGTCATCATGGAGCTGTTTGCGAAAAATGAACCGCTAGATCTCCTCTCTCTTTCTTCGAGACTGCGCGAAAAAAATATGCTTGATCAGGTGGGCGGAGCAAGCTACTTGGCAGAACTAGTGGAATGCGTGCCGTCTGCCTCAAACGCCGAACATTATGCCAAGATAGTCCAAAAAAAATATCTGCTGCGCAATCTCATTTCGGCTTCCGAGCAGGTGGGCCATCTCGGCTACAGTGAAGAGCTCGATCTTGATGAACTTTTAGACAGAGCGGAAAAGATCGTCTTTGGCGTAACGGCCAACAATAACCAGCGGCGTTTTCTAAGCATTAAAGATACTTTAACCGAGGCTTGGGAACGCCTCGATCATCTCCACAAAACCAAAGAAGAGGTACGCGGAGTACCCACTGGTTTTATAGAGCTAGACAATCGCCTGGCCGGTCTTCAGAAATCTGACCTAGTGATTCTGGCCGCCCGACCGTCCATGGGCAAGACCAGTCTCGCCCTTGATATCGCCCGCCACACAGCTTGCAAGCACAACACCCCTGTAGGCATCTTCTCACTCGAAATGAGCTCCCAACAGCTCGTGGATCGCATGCTGGCAGCCGAGTCGAAAGTAGATTCTTGGAAACTGCGCACCGGTCGCCTTTCGACCGACCAGGAGTTTTCTCTCATCCGCGACTCACTGGATAAACTTTCCAAGGCGCCGATCTTTATCGATGACGATTCGACCAACAACATCATCAAGATGCGTTCGGTGGCCAGACGCCTAAAAAGCGAACACGGTCTCGGCCTCATTATCGTGGACTATCTCCAGCTTATGGTGCCGCACCGTCAGGTAGATTCGCTTGTTCAGCAGGTCACTGAAATCTCCCGTTCGCTCAAATCTCTGGCTCGCGAGCTTGAAGTGCCGGTACTGGCTCTGTCCCAGCTTAACCGCAATGTGGAACAACGCGGCGGGGAGCCACGACTTTCTGACTTGAGAGATAGCGGCAGTATCGAGCAAGATGCGGACGTGGTCATGTTCATTCATCGGGAGGACAAGTATGACAAGGATTCGGAGAAGCCGAACATCGCCAAAATCATTATTGCCAAGCACCGGAACGGCCCGACCGGCATGACTGAGCTTTATTTTGACGAAAAGCGCACCAGTTTTGTAAGTATCGATAAATCTAATTTCGGTGAATTCTGAGACCAGCCAAAAGTTGCTAGAATTTTTTAACCGCTTCCCGGGCATCGGACCGCGCCAAGCGGCTCGCTTCGTCTATCATCTGCTCCACCTCGATGAATATAAATTGGCTCAACTCTCGGAGTTAATCCGCAATCTCAAAAAAGAGATCAAGCAATGCGAGCTCTGTTTGCGTTTTTATTCCATTGGGGAAAACAGTCTCTGTAATCTCTGCGGAGACCAGAATCGAAATAGAGGCCTTCTCATGATTGTGGCCAAAGACATCGACCTTGAGACAGTCCACAAATCAGGGGCCTACGACGGCTGCTACTTTATCTTGGGTGGGCTGATTCCCCTTTTTGAAAAAGAACCTGAAAAGATCGTACGGCTCAACCAGCTAATCGATAAAGTGGAGAAAGAAAGCAAAGAGGGGCATTTGAAAGAGATCATACTGGCTCTATCAGCCAACACTGAAGGCGATTATACGGCCGATTTAATAAAGGCCAAACTTCAGCCACTTCTGGAAAGACAGCAGATCAAGATTTCCACTCTTGGTCGTGGCCTCTCGACCGGCACGGAAGTAGAATATTCAGACAAAGAGACGATTCTAAACGCTCTTAAAAATAGATCCTAGATATTTAAAAAGCGCCTATCTTCACCTGACTAAACGGTTGGCGATGACCATATTTTTTTCTTTGACGAGTCTTGGGTTTGAAATGAATGACATTTATTTTTTTAGCTCTGCCATTTTGCAAAAGCGACGCCTTGATCTTTACGCCCTCGAGATACGGCCGGCCGACTTCTGATGTTTCTCCATCTGAAAGAAAAAGCACTTTCTCAAACTCCACGCTGTCCCCCGCCGCGAGGTTCGGCAATTTTTCAATCTTCAAAATATCCCCCTCGGATACGAGATACTGCTTGCCTCCGGTTAGGATGACGGCTATTTTCTTTTGCATAATTTTTACATGCTACTCTGAAATATCGGGCTTGTCAACGAGAAGCGGTTGTATGCCGGAAGAGGCGCCGGCAATGCGCAAAACATCTTTATCAATCTTTAAAAACTCTTTATGGGCGGAATTATAGTGAGAGACTGTCGTGCCTAAGGTGTTTCCAAGCTTCTGCATATATTCAGAGTAGCTGCCGAGATGCCGGCCCAACTCCTCCACCCTTTTTCTGATCTCTTTGGCTGACTCCTCAATCTGTAAGGCCCGAAGCCCCTGCAAAACAGTCTGAAGATAAGCTAAAAAGGAAGTGGGAGAGACGATAATGACATGCTTCTCCTTAAAAGCGTACTCTATCAAATCCCTTGTATTCACCTTGACACTGCCCACTTGAGCCACTAAGAGATCATAATAGATAGCTTCATGAGGTATGAACATAAAAGCAAAATCCATGGTATTTTCACCCGGCTTGATATACTTGGCCGTCTCGTCTATGCGAGCTTTCAGGTCGGCCCTGAAACTTTTTTCTAACTTTTCCTTGGCTTCTGGATCTTTCTCTTCAACCAGACGATTATAATTTTCTAGTGAAAATTTTGAATCAATGGGAATGATTTTCTCTTTAACAAACACGGCCGCGTCCACTATGGTGCCGTCCGCGAACGGATACTGCATCTCGAAGCTACCTTGCGGCATGACATTCTTTAACAGGGTTTCAAGATAATATTCACCTAAAATGCCGCGCTGTTTAGGATTTTTCAAAATATCCTGCAAAGACTGGAGTTGGTCCGCAAAGTTGATGACTTGCTTGTTTGTCTCATCGAGACGGGCTAAACGCTCCGTCACATCCCGAATGATCTTAGCTGACTCCCCGAACTGGAGCTTGAACGAGTCGTACATCTGCTTGGAAGATTCGCCCAGTTTTTGATCTAAGGTCTTAGTAAGCTCGTTTAACTGATTCTGGATGAGCAAAAAAGAGTTATCAATCGGCTTCTCCTTCTTCAAATAAGTGGCCGCCAAAAAGCCCCCGATCAATGCGAAAATAGAGATAATTATGGCCAAGCCAATAGACATGCTTAGATGATAACACGTGGCTCACAAAACAAAACCCCGGATGTCATCTTGACATACCGGGGTTCGACTAGGGCTACTGATACCTTTCCGCTTGGAAACGAAACAGTTCAGCGTAACGGCTGTTTTTCAGCATGAGAGAATCGTGATTTCCGGACTCTAAGATACCGCCATCTTGAAGCAAGTAAATAGTGTCCGCTCCGCGCACCGATCCGAACCGGTGGGAAATCATGATAACCGTCTGATTGTTGCGGGAATGCTCAATCTCTTCAAAGATTTTACGCTCAGCTTCCGGATCGATCGAAGCTGTCGGTTCATCCAGAATGAGAACTTGGGGATTGCGATAAAAAACACGGGCCAAAGCCAGTTTCTGCCATTGACCGATAGACGGCTCTTTGCCGTTCTCGAACTGTTTACCAAGTTGAGTTTCGTACCCCTTAGGCCACTCTTTAATAAACTCATGCGAATGAGCAAGTTTGGCCGCGCGCTCTATCATACTCATGCTTTGGGGGCCTCCAAGCCGACCGATTCGGATAGCCTCTCCAACTTCCAGGTAATAATGAGCGTATTCTTGAAAAAGAACACCCAGGCGATCATGCCACGCAGTTAGATCAAGGTCGCGAAGATCTACACCGTCGATCAGTATCCTGCCTTCGGTCGGATCGTAGAACCGGCAAAGCAACTTAACGAATGTAGTTTTCCCCGCTCCATTCTCCCCCACCAAGGCGATTTTCTCGCCCGGTCGAATGACAAGTGAAAGCTTCTGAAAAACTGGCTTCTCTTGACCTTGGTATCCAAATGTTACTGAATCAAAGACAATTTCCGGCGGTCCGCTGCGCCTGAGGACGATGGAATGCTCTTTTTGA
>CAYJVD010000026.1:0-8365 GCA_964373585.1 uncultured Candidatus Saccharibacteria bacterium | reverse complement strand
GCAAAGCTCAAACCAACGTTTCCAATGAAAAAATCGTAATATGTCGCCAGAAAAATCATCGCTACGCTACATCTTCTATCGCGACGTGGCTAATGCGTTGGCAGAGGTAGGCATAGGTGTTGAAGTTGGGGTTGATCCATGGCAAAATGAAAATTATCACTACTCACGACATTTTTTAGATTAAGGCATCACCAAATTTATGCCCGAAAAACCACGACCTGAATCATACGTTTCGCCGCCGCCTGAAGAAAAACCGCCAGAGCGTTCTTCAGAGATTCCGCCTGAATTTCAGGCGTTTATTCCTGAGGCGCAGCGTTTTATTGATAACTACCGCGAGCTTTTCTTTGCCGTTGCCCGCGATCGTTCGCTTGATTTCAAGCCCGGGGCTGGTTTTTACATTGATCTTAAAAAAGGAGTGATCTTTCTTGATGTTAAAGACTGGAAGTTGGCCAAGGAACGCGGTCTTTCCGAGTGGCAAATTTTGTGGTCGGTCTGTCACGAAATCAGCCATTTTTATGATCTGCGTGAATCCCCTGAACAGATGCTCGGCAATTTTGAATACCTTGAGCGTCGCGCCAAGGAGCTGGAGCCGCAAGTGTTGGAGATCTTGCGACAGAAGCTCGGCGGCGAACTGCCGGAATATCTGACGCGGGAGATTTCGGTTGGGGAAAAAGGCGAGCGCACCACAACGCCGATCCAAAAATTTTTATATAAAAAGCTGCACTTGCTGTATAATTCGCTTGACGACATGTACGTAAACGGCACACTGGCGTTTCGGAGCGGCGCTTTTGATGAGCGCACCGGCTCGCAGGCGCCAGAGGTGAGACGGCTGTATCGCGACTTTCTTTTCCCCACCAAACCCAAAGAACCGGGCGCGCCGCCGGAGGAGCTCGAGGCCGCGGATTACGCCAACCTTCCCAAGAGCTACCAACTTGCCTACGCGCTCTTGCGACGCCGCATGGTAGGTGAGCAGGAGATTCTCGTTTCGCCGGAGGTGCAAGCGAAACTCAAAGGCTACGCGGACAAAACTGCGGAAAAATTTGGGATGACGCTGGAAAGAGAAGTGACGGCTATTACGCGATCGCTTCCAAGGCCGGCGCTTAGTAAGAAGGCCGGCCCATGGGACCTCGGCTGGCGTTACGAGCGCATTAGGCAAGCGGTCGAGCCGCATTTTGTTGAACTGCTCATGAAGGATCTTGAGGAACTGCCTCCGCCTGATCCCGACGGCGATAGTGGCGAGTCCAGTGGCGGTGGCGGCAAGCCCGGCGGCGAAAATCCTTGGCAGGAGCTCGATAACAAACCCGAGCCCATTGACATTGACACCGTCAAGGACTTCATCAAACAACAAAACGAAAAAAAGAAGGAAGAAGAAGCCAAGAAAAAGGAAGCCGAACGCAAGGCGCGGCTTACGCCGGAACAAAAGGCAGATGAGGCGCAACGCCAAGAAGACGCCGAGCTGTGTAAAAAATACGATATTGACCCGGCCGCAGCCGAAGAATACCGCGAGATCGAACGGTCCATTGAGCCGTACAAGCGAGAACTGGCGAAGGTGTTTGAGGAGGTGATGAACAGCGTATCAGCAAGAATCACGCGTTTTTGGGCCGAGGGTTTTCGCGCCGGCAGATTCAATGTGGAACGTTTTATTAAAAAATATGGGGCGGAATTGGGCGCTGAACAACTTGAGATCATTCCGTGGGAGTCGCTTGATGTGTATGATCAGAGGGAGTTTGTCTTAAGGTTAACGTTATTTCCCGAGCGCATTCATGTGCGGCTCGTGCTTGATGGCTCAGGTTCAATGAGTAGTGAGCGTATTCTGGCCTTAAAACAACTTTCGGCGCTTGTCCTTGAGGCGCTTTCAACCTTTGAGGCAACCATCAATCTTCGCTTTCGCTTGAAGGAACCGGTGCGCGTAGACACCGAGATCCGCATGTTCGGCGATCCGGGAAATAGCAAAATCGTGAAATCGTTTGCCGAAGGTAAACCGACCCATGACGAGGAACGCGCCGATCGCTTCCGGGCATTTGGTCAGATTGACAACAGTTATGGCGGAACATACGACGCCGAACCGTTCGAGGAGATCGCGCGTTCTATTCAAGCGTCGGAAGAAGCCGATCTTAGATCCGGCAAGGCGAAAGAATTTGTTTTTGAGATTACCGACGGCGGTTCGCAGTCGGGACAGGAGACGCGGAACGCGATTGACCTTTTGGAGCAAAAAGGCGTAGTAAAAGGCAAGCCAACCGGAGTGATTGTGCGGGGCTTTCAAATTGGTGAGCCGGACGAATCAGAAAAAGATACTTTTGAGCGAATCTGGGGCGAAGCCGGCGCGCGCATTTCGCACCCTAAGGATTTGGCGCCAGCTGTAGCCGCGTTGCTTGCTAGTGAGTTAAGAAAGACTGAAATACAAATTCAGTATGACGGAGAGGAGGGAGAATAACCACACTTTTTTGTCAGAGCGACATACGCCAACAAAATTCCGCACAACGCCCGAGCCCCTTGCGACGCCTGAAACTACGTTCATATACTAATAAGACCGCAAGTAAGATGTTCCACATCCATAATCAGCTATTTACGATAAAATGCGTTCGAGCGCAGTCATAAAGATACTTAAATAGTGTGGATTGTAGGCCAAATATATGCTATAATGCGACCATGAACATCCACGAATTTGCGCGGGAACATAAGCAATTTTTTTGGTCCACAAAAAATTATGATGGCCTGAATAACGAGGCGGTGGTTGAAGCGACCTTGAACTATGGGGACATGGAAGATATCAAAAAACTCATTTCCATTGTCGGCATGAAAGAGACGGCGCGCATCTTTCGAGAACAGACGAGTCGCCCGCGAACGAATTACCAAGCAAATGTGGCACACTATTTCAAGCTTTTCTTCCAAAAATATGCATAGGGAGATACTAACCAAAGAACAGATTGCGCTGCTGCCTCTCGTCAAATTGTTCAGTAAAAGCTTCGGTCTTGTGGGTGGCACGGCGGTTGCTTTACATATTGGTCATCGCGAGTCAATCGATTTTGATCTGTTTAGTTATGACGATTTTAATAACTCTTCCATAAAAAGAAAGATTGAAAAAATAGTCTCGATAGACAACACTTTGGTAAAAAAGGGTGGCGAGTACACTTTTGTCATTGGCGGGGTGAAATTCACATTCTTTCAATATCCTTATAAAATTGACTATACTGAACGTTTTGACACTCTCATCCGTCTTCCTGATTTGCTTACGCTCGCCGCTATGAAAATTTTCGCGCTTGGTCGCAGGGCTAAGTGGAAAGATTATGTGGATATGTATTTTATTCTTAGAAAGTTTCACTCGCTCGAAGAGATAAATAAAAAAGCCAGGGAGGTTTTCGGTAAGGAGTATAACGAAAAGATAGTTCGCAGCCAGCTCTCTTATTTTGATGATGTAAATTATGCCGAGAAAGTGATATACAAAAAGGGTTTTTCGGTTGACGACGCGACTGTCAAGAAGTTTTTAATTGAAAAAAGCATTGAGTTATAGAACATACCCATGAGCGGCCATATTCATCCATTATCTCAAATAATCAGGCGCGCGGTAGACATACTCGCGGAGATCGGTTTTGAGGTGGCCGAAGGACCTGAACTGGAGACAGAATATTATAACTTTGACGCTTTGAATGTGCCCAAAGATCACCCGGCGAGAGATATGCAGGACTCCTTGTGGCTAAAGCCACAAGGAGCAGGCACAACCACTCAAAATGCTCAAAAACTACTCATGCGCACGCAGACATCGGCCGTTCAGATTCGTTACATGGAAAGCCATCGGCCGCCCATTAAAATCGTTGTGCCCGGAAAAGTTTTTAGAAATGAGGCCACGGATGCCACGCACGAGGCCCAATTTTATCAATTAGAGGGGTTGCAAGTGGACGAAAAGACCAGCCTGGCCGATCTCAAAGGCACCATCCAATATTTCTTTAGACATCTCTTTGGCTCGGACAGTTCAGTGCGTCTGCGACCTTCTTACTTTCCTTTCGTGGAGCCCGGCGTGGAAGCCGATATTTCCTGTTTTAAATGTGCGGGAAAAGGTTGCGCTATCTGCAAGCAAACCGGCTGGATCGAAATTATGGGGGCTGGCATGGTGCAACCATCAGTCTTGAACGGGGTAAAAATCGATCCTCGAAAATACCAAGGTTTTGCTTTTGGCATGGGCATCGACCGGATCGCCATGCTTTATTATGGTTTGGACGATGTGCGCCTTTCCTATTTGGGCGATTTACGATTTATTAATCAATTTTAAATAAGCTTCCGACAAGATGAAAGTTTCTTACAAGTGGCTCAGTAGATATTTTGACGGCACGCTACCCTCTCCGGATGAGATAGCGCGTTTGCTGACTTTCCATTCTTTCGAAATTGAATCAGTGGAAAAAAAAGAAGACGACGCGATCCTTGATATAGCCGTCTTGCCTAATCGCGCTCACGACTGCTTATCGCATGAAGGTATAGCCAAAGAAGTGGCGACCATAGTAAATTCAAAGATTAAAAAGCAAAATGTAAAAAATGTAAAAAATGCAAATAATGCAAAAGAACAGTTTAAAGTCCAAAATGATTTGCGCCTAGACCTTCAGGTCTTGGAACCTGCTCTTTGCGGACGCTATTTAGGCAGAGTAATCGAAGGGGTTAAAGTCGGTCCCTCGCCCGCATGGCTCAAAGAGAGACTGCAAAGCATCGGCCAGAAGAGTATCAACAATGTGGTGGACGCGGCTAACTTCCTTATGTTTGATATGGGTCAGCCGCTTCACCTGTTTGACGCTGATCGTTTAGATAAGAGAAAGATTCAGGTGCGCCTAGCTATCTCTGGCGAGAAGATGACAACCCTCGATGGCAAAGAGCTTTTTCTCATGCCCGATGATCTGATTATCGCTGACGACAAAGAGGCCATAGCTCTAGCGGGCGTCAAGGGTGGAATAAAAGCCCAGGCCACAGATAAAACAGTAAACTTAATTCTGGAGGCGGCTAACTTTGATCCTTTTTCTATCCGTAGAACTTCCCGGCGTTTGGGCTTGCGTACGGAATCTTCCATCCGTTTTGAAAATGAGATTACTCCCGAGATGGCTGGCAGAGGCATGGAGATTTTGACTGGACTGATTATCGAGGTTGCCGGCACCCGAGAGACCATGGTGGGCGAGGTGGTGGACGCGTATCCCAGAAAACCTAATCAGTATAAAATCGGCTTAAATCCAAGCGAACCCTCTCGTTTGCTGGGTCTCTCATTGGATGAAAAAGATATTGAAGAATGTTTCCATAGACTCAATTTTGCGTATCAAAAAAAGAAAGTGATTGAGAGCGTTCTCGACTTGGCTCCTAGGTTTATTGGCGTTCCTTATCAGTATGGCGCGAGCGTGACTTTCGACGCGCCGAAAGCCTTCGACTGTTCGGGCTTGGTGGCGTATCTCTATCGAGAATGCGGAGTCAATCTGCCGCGCATGACCATAGATCAATACTTTTTTACCGATCGGGTAACAAAGGACGCCTTACTGCCCGGCGATCTGATTTTTTCCCGCAATAGTTCCGAAGAAGGCGTGAGATACAAGTCAGTTGAATTTCTGCCAGAAAGTTTTTTAGAAGCAGGCGTAAGTCATGTAGGCTTGTATGTTGGAAACGATAATGTGATCCACGCGAGCGGCACTAACGGAAAAAACTGTGTGATTTGCGATAAATTATCCGACTTTTCCGACATAAAAAATATAGTTGGCTACGGCAGAGCGGCTCTGCCGGGGGAAGAGCGTTATGTCGTGGATCCGCCGTATGAACGCCTTGATTTATGGCCGCGAAGAGGCAGAGCCCTTTCATCCGGCACCGCTGCCGATCTCATTGAAGAGATAGGACGCGTGACCGGACTCGAGAAGATAAATGGCTTCGAACCGAAAAAATCAGACACCAGGGTCCTTTCCAATAATAGATACTACTCTGCTGAAATGGTTAGAGAAAGGCTTAGCCAAAAGGGGTTTAGCGAAATCTACGGATACGCTTTTTCCAAAGAGGGTGAGCTTGAACTTGAAAATGCTCTCAACAAAGAGATGCCGTTTTTGCGCGCCAATTTAGCCGATGGGATCGAGAAGAAACTGGCTTTAAATAAAAGTAACGCCGATCTCTTGGGGATCGATGAGATTAAGATATTTGAGATAGGAAATATTTTCAACAAGAATGGTGAATCAACGCGCCTAGCCGTGGGTTCTAGCGGAAAAGACGACTTGGCGAAGATATTGGATTGGGACAGCCCGAATCTATATAAAGGTACATCCAACATATATGAATGCGATCTGGGGGTGTCAGAGGCCGTTCTTTCAGCTCGGAAGATATCCCGAGTAAATTACAAGCCTTTTTCAATTTACCCTTTTGTGGTTAGGGATATTGCCATTTTTGTTCCAACTGATGTCGGGAAAGAAGAGGTTGAAAGTCTCATCATGGCTAATGCCACCAGTCTCCTTAAACATACTCGTCTTTTCGACACATACATGAAAGAGCAAAAAATATCTTACGCATTCCGTTTGGTTTTTCAGTCAGACGCACGCACTCTCACTAGCCAAGAGGTGGCAGAAATCATGCAAAAAATTACGCGAGCTCTTTCTGAAAAAGAGTGGCAGATCAGATAAAATAATGCTATAATTTAAATCTATTATGGCAAAAAAGAGTGCGGAAAAGAACGGCTACGGGGCCGAACAGATCACGGTTTTGGAAGGCTTGGAGCCGGTGCGCAAGCGTCCGGGCATGTATATCGGCTCGACCGGGCCGGATGGTTTGCATCACTTGGTAGTGGAAATCTTCGATAACGCCAGAGACGAGGCCATGGCTGGCTTTGCGAGCGAGATCGAGGTAGTGCTTCTGCCTGACGACCTCGTGCGAGTGGCGGATAATGGCCGAGGCATTCCGGTGGATATCCATAAGAAGACCAAGGTCTCCGCGCTCGAGACTGTCATGACCACGCTTCACGCCGGCGGCAAGTTCGACAATGAAAGCTATAAGATAGCCGGCGGTTTGCATGGGGTAGGCGCGTCGGTAGTGAACGCGCTTTCCATCTGGCTGCGCGCGGTGGTGCATAGAGATGGTGGCAAGTATGCTCAAGAGTATAAAATAGGCAAGAAGGAAGGGAATGTGAAAAGAGAATCAAGCTCAAAATTACAAGGCACAGTTATAACTTTTAAGCCGGACAGTAGTGTTTTCAGCGAGACTAGATTTGATTGGCACAGAATTATCGCCCATTTGCGCCAACAGGCGTATCTCGTCAAGCGCTTGAGACTACGAGCCATCGACGCGCGCGATCTTAAGGACGAGCCGAAATTGATAAAAAAGATGGACGAGGTGCTTTATCTTAAGGAGCTTGGTCTTGAAGCGCCATCTGAAACATTTTATTTCGAAGGCGGTTTGCTTTCGCTGGTTAGCTATTACAACCTGAAGGAAAAACCGGTTCACAAAAATATTTTCTATATCGAAAAAGAGACAGAAGGAGTACGTGTTGAAGTTGCCCTGCAGTATGTGGAAGATATTATTTGCAAAGAGATCAGTTACGCCAATAACACTTCCACACCCGAGGGCGGCACTCATTTAACTGGTTTTCGCACGGCTCTTACTCGCAGTCTGAACGACTATGCCCGCAAAAATAATTTAATTAAGGAAGGAGATGACAATTTTACCGGCGAAGATGTGCGTGAAGGCATCACTTCGGTTGTTTCGGTCAAAATTCCTAACCCTCAATTTGAAGGTCAGACTAAAGCCAAGCTCGGTAGCATGGAAGCGCGCAGCGCGGTGGAGACTGTTTTTGGAGAGGCCTTTTCACAATTTCTTGAGGAGAAGCCGGACGACGCTAGGGCTATTATTTCTAAAGTGTATCTGGCTTTAAAGGCGCGCAAAGCTGCCAAGGCGGCCAAGGAGTCAGTTTTGAGAAAGGGGGCGCTTGAGGGGATGACTTTACCCGGTAAGCTTGCGGATTGCCAGACAAGGGATCCATCTGAGGCGGAGCTCTTTATCGTGGAGGGGGATTCGGCAGGCGGTTCGTCCAAGCAGGGGAGGGACAGACGCACTCAAGCTATTTTGCCACTGAAGGGAAAAATCTTGAATGTCGAGCGCGCGCGGCTCGACAAGATGCTTGAATCCAAGGAGATCAAATCTTTGATCATCGCTTTGGGTACGGCCATAGGCGATATTTTTGATCTGAATAAATTGCGTTATCATAAAGTTATTATTGCCACGGATGCCGATGTGGACGGCGCTCATATCAGAACTCTTTTATTGACGCTTTTTTACAGATATTTTAACTCCTTGATTCAAGCGGGTCACATCTATATCGCCCAACCCCCTCTTTATAAAATAAAAAAAGGCAAGGAGGTGTTTTACGCTT
>CAYJVD010000025.1:2814-8445 GCA_964373585.1 uncultured Candidatus Saccharibacteria bacterium | reverse complement strand
AAGGCTGGTCGTTTTTAATCTTGGACGAAGCCAAAAATGAGGCCGGCGGTTATAAAGAAGTTTCTATAGAAATAAATGGAAAAGGAGCCTATCAAACTTTTCAAAACGAGATGGGTGTTCACCGCGTTCAAAGAGTGCCGAGCACGGAAAAATCCGGTCGCATCCACACTTCCACTGTTTCGGTAGTAGTCTTGCCTATTCAAGAAACAGAGGCTTTTGAAATAAATCCCGCGGACATAGAGATGGATTTTACGCGCTCTGGAGGGGCCGGCGGGCAAAATGTCAACAAAGTGGAAACAGCCGTAAGATTGGTTCACAAACCGTCCGGTATGGTGGTGCGCTGTCAGTCCGAACGCTCTCAACAAAGAAATAGAGACAAGGCCATGACTATTTTAAGAGCCAAATTAGCGGATTTTGAAAATCAAAAGAAAGTAGCCGACTTATCCTTAGAAAGAAAAAGTCAGATCGGCACGGGCGACCGTTCGGAAAAAATCCGCACCTACAATTTTTTGCAAGATCGCATCACGGATCACAGAATCAAAGAATCTTGGCACAATATGGAAAAAATCCTTGCTGGAGACCTAGACCCAGTTATCAACAGTTTGATTGACAACCATTGACGGTTGCTATATTATACTGTACATGCAAGTACAGGATACAAAAAAGAGGGGTTCGACTGGTGAGCGTTTTGCGAGGCTGGCAGGCATGGGCGAATCTGTTTTCCATGTGGGAGATCTTGCAAATCTTTGGGGGATTCGTAACCCAAACACGCTTCATACCACACTTTCTCGATATGTGCGTGCCGGACTTCTCCATCGCGTGCATCGGGGACTGTATGCGACAAAGGATTCCGGTGAGATTCACCCTTATCTCCTTGGGATCAAAGCGCTCCACGCTCAAGCCTATGTTTCCTGCGAGTCGGTGCTATTTGATCACGGTGTAATCAATCAGCCACCGCGTGAGATCACATTGGTTAGTCATGTTTCCAAACGCTTCGCAATTGGCGGCGTTCACTATCGTTCCCGTAAGATGGCGGTCGCGCGCCTACTTGATTCGACCGGCATTGAGATGAAAGATGGAGTGCGAATTGCGACGATTTCCCGCGCTCGCGATGATATGCGTTATTTTTATCCGAAGAAATACTTTGATGATACTCCCAGATAAAAAAGATGCGATCCATGGAGCATGGCTCCTCCGCATACTTGAGGCGCTTGCCGATGATTCATTCCTACCGTCGGTTCTCTTTTTCAAGGGTGGGACGTGCGCCGCCTTACTTGGGTGGCTGGATCGCTTTTCTGTTGATCTTGACTTTGACTATTCTGGAAGGCAAGAAGATATTGAGAAAACGCGTCAAGCGCTTCGCGCGATTTGGAAGGACCTTGGTCTCGTGGTGAAGGACGAGAGTCGCCACGGAATCCAGTATTTTTTGAAGTACGAGAATTCGGGCAGGAACTCACTTAAGGTGGAGGCATCGTTTCCTCTTTTTCATTCAAGCGTGTATCGGCCACAGCGATTAGTCGAGATTGACAGAATCCTCACGTGCCAAACAAGGGAGACGATGTGCGCTCACAAAATTGTTGCACTTTTAGACCGATTTGAAAAAACGGGGCATGTAGCAGGGCGAGATGTGTACGACATTCACCATTTTCTGATGGCGGGGTATGGATATGAGGAGGCGGTGATTCGTGAGCGGCGTGGGAAGGACTCACGAGCCTTTTTTTCTGATTTACTCGTGTTCGTCGAGCGTGAAGTCACGGAGCAGGTGATCACGGAGGATTTGAGCTCGCTTCTTTCGCGTGAGAAGTTTCTCCTCATGCGGAAGGTCTTGAAGCGCGAGCTAATAAGTCTGATTAAGAATGAGCTTGCGCGGGTTGCCTTATCCACTTGATTAGACTTGTTATCAATTGATATAATCAAACCATGAAAAAGTGGCTGATTTTGGCGCTGGCGGCAGTGGGGCTGGTTTTTTATTTTTTTTATTACACTCCGTCTGCGGCCGCGGCCAGCAAAAAAATAATAGGCTACGCTTGGTCATCTAATATCGGCTGGATCAAGATGGATGAAGGCGCCTCGCCTGTCATGATTGACGAGACTAGTCGGAAGTTGAGCGGTTTTGCTTGGTCGTCAAGTATCGGTTGGATCAGGTTTGATCCGGTGGCGGATGAAGGCTATCCGGCCATAACAGGCACATCGCCTGAACCAGCAGAATTAAATACAAACGCCTCACCATTTAAATTAGTAGGTTGGGCCAGAGCTTGCTCTGTTTTTGTTTCTGGCTGTTCGGGGGCTTTGAAGGATCCTACTCTAAGAGGTGGCTGGGATGGTTGGATCAGTTTGGCGGGGACCAATTATGCTGTGACGTACGATAGTAACACAACCAATAATCCCAGTAAAAAATTTACGCCCTGCAACGCCACTACAAAAAGTTGCGCCTGGGGTTCAGATGTACTGGGTTGGATTGATTTCGGCCAAGCGGGCTTCGATCCGAACGAGAACCTCAATTTACTTTTCGGCTTCGCTCAACCTGATTTTAAACTGGCATACTCCGGGCCGCTGCGTTTAAATTTTGTGACTGATACCGAGCAAACATCCAATCAGATCGAGATCTCGGTTGTGCCACTAAACGATTTTACCGGAACTGTCAGTGGGTATAATGTTACAAACGATGTTTCAGGTTACATAATACCCAAGCCCGTCACCGCCACCATAGACACATCGGCCACTCCAGTTAAACTGAAGATTAAAGTAGGCAAGGTGCCCTCTGGCACTTATTATATTAAGGTTAAGGCCAGTAGTGGTAGCATAACATCGACTGTGGATGTGCCCGTCATTGTCAAGACCGTCACCCGAGGTATTAAAGAGATCTAATTTAGGTTTTCTTACAGAAGACGACATTCACAAGGGGCGGTAAGTTGCTTGCGTTTTGTAGGTAAGCTCGTGGAAGGTTATTGTCTTCGTTTGTGCGTGGGCCGTGTAGAGTGTTTACCGTATTATGCTGTAAAGCATGACTGTGTTCTTTCTGCCCGCCAGATGCGCCCGCTAACTCATTGTCAGGAGTACCGCGAGGAAATCTATTCTCTATCGCGGCAAAGTATGGAAATCCTGAAGGACAAGTGCCCAGAAACATAAAGATAGCACCACTAGGGATAAAGCCATTTGGAAGTGAGGATTCTACTGAATTAGCCTGGTCAATAGAGATGCAATTACTCCCGTCTCTATTGCAATATTGGCTAGCTCCAATTTTACCCGCTACTTCTACATTCAGATTTGGACTGACAGCATTATTTCCAATTCCAACCCCCACACCCATTTTTCCTTGAAATAGTTTAAATCCGATCTGTGCGGGGGATATACCACCCGCAGAATCGCCAGTATTTAAAATCAGGGCTCCTTCTTTAATCTGATATTCATCGCTTAGATTGATAGGGTAGTCTCTATTGCCTTGCGGCGGTGTCTCTGTGGGGATGGCTTGGACATATTTTCCAACCAGAAGGAAACCTATAAACACAGTTCCTAGGACAATTAAGTTAGATGACTTAAATTTTTTCATATCAAAATTATGAGCCTGCATATTTACAAAAGATTACATTTAAATATGGCGGTAAAATGGTCCTATAATCAGTAATTGCGGGATCTATTTCAGTCGGAACCCGATTACCTCCTCCGCGAAAATCTGGCCCAGTACGATTTATTTGCAGTGTATGGCGGTGCGGAGCATCAGATCCTCCCGTCTGCCCAATGCTAGCGAAATTATTACCGCGCGCGAAACGCCCCTTCATTTCATCTATGAGTGTCCAGTTTTGAGGGCAATTCTTTTCAAACATCAAGACAACAGATTTTAATGAACCAGCGATACGAGGAATGGAAACACAATTAGGGGTCGGATTTTGCCTGTCGCAAAATGCGTCCGCTCCAATCTTACCAGCGACATGCATATTAAGTTTTGGATTCGTGAGGAGTGTTCCGAAACCAACTGAACCATTAGGCACCAATAGACCCGCTAGGTTCGGATTTGCGCTCGTGTTCAAAGTCAACGCGCCAATTTTCGATTGATTCTGAGAACCAGTGTGAATGGGGGGTCTACTTTTTAAGTTAATAGAACTAGGTGCCTGCTCGAATGCAAACGCCGTTCCTATTCCAAACATCATAAAGATCAGCAACGCCGCTATTTTATAAATGTTATCATTCATGTACATTTATTTTTTCTTGCAAAATAAAACATCTCGGTACGGAGGAATATTAGATTCAGGGCTGACGGAAGATACGATCAATCTAAGAGAGTTACGCCCACTGAGCTCTCTATCTGGAGTATAACCGGCTGAATGAGTATGCTGGTCGCTACCGCCCGCCTGACCTACTCCATAAGTTTCTAGTCTAGACAATGTTTCTGATTTATATTCAGGATTACATGCTTGACGTTGATTTTGATTTCCCTCACAGCGACGACCCCAAAATCTTTTCACCCAATACTTCCATTGGCATGAAGAAGAGCTTTCTAGTTGACCCTTGCAGTCCGAGTAACATGTGTTTCCTGTAACAGGGATATTTGGGCATCTATACCCCTGAAGAATTTGTTTTGTTTCTGTGACTGTTTCCGTTTCTTTCACGCCTCTCGGAAATTTTCCATTCATATCCGTATATTCGTCCCAGTCGGCCGGACATTTTTCCAAAAACATAGAAATTGTCCCGGACGGAAGAGGGTCACTTGATTGGTTAGCATTTTTGTTGGCAATTCTATTTTTGAAATCTAAGACAGAAAGGCACTCGGGAGAATCTTTTAAGTTGCACAGCAAGTCAATGCCTAATTTTCCAGCAACTTCCACATCAAGAAACGGTGAAGGGTCGCTAGCGCCTATACCAATACCTACTCTACCCCTTGCTACCATAAATCCGTTCGAACTGGCGCTTCCACTAGAATTCACTGTAAGACCTCCCCTTTTGATGTTACCAATTCTACCCGAGCTCATAGGGACAGGTATCGGGGTGTCTATTACCGCATTCTCCGGGCTTCGTCCGGGGTGTACCCATTGTTTTCTTTCAGCTCTGATTACTTGGAATGAAAGTCCAAAAATGAAAAGAGACAAAAAAACTAATAAATAATATTTTATGGCCATCATTATGGAAGCTCTTTAAGTAACTCTTCTAATCTTACTTCCTCAGCGGGGCTAAGCTGTTTGATCCCCGTGTCTTTCCCTGCTGTTGTCTTTTTTGTGATCTCGAGGATGACCCTTTTGTTCAGATCTTTCATGTTCGGAGAATCTTGGGGACTATCCTGGATCAAATCAATATTATCCTGTGATGGAGAAAGACCCAATAGCAATAGAGATACAATCAAAACAACTATAATTACTCCAAGGACGAACATAGTCTTTGTATCTGATTCTCTCCACATATAATAATTAAGTTCATTTTAATTCAAACTTGCCTAATGTTGCAAGTTGATAACTAGGGATTGATTTACAAGATGTTCTTGTTATAATTTAAACATGAAAAGTTTAATGGCTTTAGCGGTAGCAGGTTTGATTTTATTTGTATTCGCGGCAGATCGTATTGTTGATCTAACAGGTTGGGCATGGTCACCGAATATCGGTTGGATTGAAATGAGTAATTCGACCCCACCAGCTTATGCCG
>CAYJVD010000025.1:181-2804 GCA_964373585.1 uncultured Candidatus Saccharibacteria bacterium | reverse complement strand
TTATGCCGTGAAGGTGAATACTGTGACTAAGCAGTTAAGTGGATTTGCCTGGACTAATAACATGGGGTGGATTAGATTTGATCCTCCAGCAGGCGAAGGTTATCCATCTATAGCTGGAACTTTGGCTCGGCCCGCAGAATTAGATGTCAGCAGTTTTCCGGCTAAATTGGTAGGATGGGCTAGAATCTGCTCTGTCTTCGTATCGGGTTGTTCTGGCACGCTTAAATCGGCCGACTTAAGAGGCGACTGGGATGGTTGGATTAGTTTGGCGGGAAGCAATTACGGTGTGACATTCAATAATGATGAGGCTCAAAATCCAAGCCGGAAATTCTCTGGCAATGCATGGGGCGGAGATATTATGGGATGGATTGATTTTAGTCAAGTAGGGTTTGCCTCGTCAGAATTCTTTGATCTCCTTTTTGATAACAAGGTACAATCCAATAACATTTCGCCTTCCGTTCCTAGTTTTGGATCTACTGTTGTAAAAACGCCCTCCATTGTTTTTCTGACTAATAATCCCGCCGATTCATCTGAAGGAACGATACAACTGTCTGGCAGTTTCAGCGGTGCTATCAAATTAGATTTGTTGACTACATCTCTTTCTGACGGCAAAACCACTAAGAATCTATCTCTCGCCTCTTCTTCTCGTCTCAATGATCTTTTTAAGTTCAAGCTACATCTTTCAGGTAAATTGGCCACTAAGACTTACCCTGTAATCCTAAGAGTAACCGACGGCTCCGCCTTTAAAAATATCAGCGTGGATTTGCGCGTAACCAGCGTGGAGGGAGGCGAGAGCGAGAGATGAGCTGCCTGCCTCATCGGCAGACAAGCCTGCCGATGAGGCAGGCTTTTGCCAAAATAGTTTATTTCTGCTACAATTCCGGACATGGAAAGCGTGAACGAGGAGAAAAAAAATAGCATAGAAAATATGTTTAAGGTTGGTGCTCATTATGGTTATTCAAAATCTAGAAGGCATCCCTCCGTCAAGTCTTTTATTTACGGCACGAAAAATCGTACGGAGATCATTGATTTAGATCAAGTGTATGCCCTGCTTGTCAAGGCGCGCGAGTTTGTCTCTCATCTTGGTCAAAACAACAAGCAGCTCCTTTTTTCCGGCAATAAACCAGAGTCGAGAGAGGCTGTTATTGGAGCGGCTAAATTGTTGGGTTTGCCTCACTCCCAAGAGCGTTGGATAGGGGGTACCCTGACTAACTTTTCCGAAATCAAAAAGCGAGTGGCGCGGCTCGAAGAGCTCAAGCTAAAAAAGAGTACAGGCGGACTGGACATTTACACAAAGAAAGAGCGGGGGATTTTAGATAGAGAAATAGCCACACTCGAGCGATTTTTTGCCGGTTTGGTGATGATGAAATCCTTACCGTCCGCTATTTTTGTAGTTGACCCGAAAGAGGAATCTACGGCTGTGAGGGAAGCCAAGAGAATGCGTATTCCAGTCATCGCCCTAGCGGGTTCAGATTGCGATATCAGTCAGATAGAATATCCGATAGTGGCGAACGACGCCTCGAGGTCGAGTATCAAGTTTTTCGTGGAAGAGATAGCGGCCGCCTATCAAAAGGGCAAAGAGCAGGCTGTTCAAATTAATAAAGAAAAAGAAAATGATAGCAACGGATCAGATCAAAAATCTGCGGGATAAAACAGGCATTTCGGTGATGCAGTGCAAGCGCGCCCTCGAGAAGGCGGAGGGTGACGAATCTAGGGCGTTGCAATTTCTGAAAGAAGAGAGCGTTGTGATCGCGGAGAAAAAATCCACGCGCTCTTTGGGATCAGGCGTCATAGGTTCTTATGTGCACGCGGGAGGGAGCATAGGGGCTTTAGTCAAGCTTAGTTGCGAGACCGATTTTGTGGCAAAGAACCCCGAGTTCAACAGATTGGCGGAAGAGCTGGCGATGCACATAGCGGCTATGAGTCCGGCATCGGTCGCGGCTTTGCTTGAGCAGCCCTTTATTAAAAGTCCGGAACTATCCGTGGGAGAGCTTGTGAAATCGAGCGTCCAGCGGTTTGGAGAGAATATCATGATAGAAGAGTTTAATCGTCAAGTCGTATGATTTATTTGATGCTAGCGTGGATAGGTGCTTTCATGGGGGGGCTTTTACTGCTCGCTCCCAAAGTGCGTCTCATCAGATCCGGGGAGGTGATGAAGCACGAACATATAGGGTTTTACACTATAATCAAGCCTAAGCTTCAATATTTGAAACTTACTTTGCAGGAATTAGGCGCTAAGATATACTTATTTCTGCATCCCCATATTGAAAAATTATTTTTGAAATTAGTAGATCTGACGCATAAAGCTACTTTCAAATTGGGTCAGAAATTCATCAGGATTTCCGACGCTGTCAAGGGTAAAGGCGTCTTGCGCAATAAAGGTTCAGCCTCCTTTTTTCTCAAAAACATCGCTGAGCATAAAAGGCAGATACTAAACGAGCAATAATCATTGCCATCTTAGCTCAGTGGTGGAGGCAGAAATGTATTGAAATACATTTCTGCGTTTTGTAAACTTTTTAGTGCCAGCGTAGCTCAATTGGCAGAGCAACAGTTTTGCCCGCCCGAAACGCCAGCGTAGCTCAATTGGCAGAGCAACAGTTTTGCCCGCCCGAAACGCCAGCGT
>CAYJVD010000025.1:0-81 GCA_964373585.1 uncultured Candidatus Saccharibacteria bacterium | reverse complement strand
AGCTCAATTGGCAGAGCAACAGTTTTGTAAACTGTAGGTTGTGGGTTCGAGTCCCACCGCTGGCTCCAAGTAAGACGCTGT
>CAYJVD010000024.1:3484-8514 GCA_964373585.1 uncultured Candidatus Saccharibacteria bacterium | reverse complement strand
TCCCACATTCCACATACGGGCCTTTACACCTAGAAAATTATCGACTGGAGCGCCCTTAAAACACACGCCTCATTTGAATTTTATTATATCAACTTTTTTGAACAGTGCAAAGCGATATTTTTTCTTGGACCAGATTGGTCCGGCATAATTCACTCCTACTCTTGGTAAGGCGATGATTTGATCTTTGTTAACCTGCGACCCCCGATCCTCAATCCAAAGATCACTTTTAGGTCGTGCTTCGAGAGCGTTTAGACTACCGTCAATCTTAAGTACCTTGGTCAATTTAGCCGGACCGTCGTATTCGCCTGTCCCGTGCGAAGTCGAGGAAGCTGCCCCTCTGATCAAGATAGCCGCCGGATAATTTTCTGGCCCAGTCACGATGTTTAACATCCAGTGCATGCCGTACACAAAATAAACATACCAAAAGCCAGCCGGACCGAACATGATCCTATTGCGCGCTGTCATGCCACGCGCGGCATGCGATGCTTTATCTTCATGACCATCATACGCCTCCACTTCAGTAATCATAAACGCCGCTTTCTTGCCATCCTCAAACCGCCGCATCAGATATTTACCAAGCAGCTCTTTAGCTACTTTCAAAGCTGATCTCTCAAAAAACTTTCTCGCCAAAACTTCGTCTTCCATATTCTTAAATTCTTATTCATTGTCATTTTGCGTGGCACTTTTTAATCTTCATTTGGGTATCATTTTGTATGGGACAAGACTTAAGTAAATTTCCAAATGTTATAGTTACTTGAAATCGGGCTATCCGCTTCTTAGTGCTTAAAGGCACAGCCATAAGTGTATCAGGACTTAAAACTTTGAGTATAATAATGGGTCGCTCAAAATCGTCTCCTTGTCCATATCTTTTTGCATATTATCGATTGCTTCCATTATACTACATTATCCACATAGTCCTTTGATAAACTTGCCGATCATAATATGTTATATGTCTTCGGACATATAGCGGGCTTCTTTTTTTTAGTGTCCCTACACCCCGTGACACTTTTTATATTTCTTGCCGCTGCCGCACGGGCAGGGGTCGTTCCTGCCTGCCGCCGGTTTGACAATCGGAACTTGCGCGGGTTTGTCTTCCACATTGCCTGTCTCGCCGCCAATCAAGGATGCCTGCCTGTGCACCTCTTCCAGTTTGAGCTCTTCCGCCTTAACCTCGGCTGTTCCCACGCTTTCAAGCATGCGCTTGATCTCCGCGAAAATATTAGCTTCGAGATCCCTAAAGAGACGCAACCCCTCCTTTCTGTACTCCACCAGCGGATCGCGCTGGCCATAAGCGCGCAAACGCACTGACGACTGCATGTAGTCCATCACCTCCAGATGCTCCACCCAAAACATGTCGATGACCTGCAGAGATAACCTGCGAGCCCCTTCGAGATCAATCGCGTCACCTGCCCCGGGCCTGTCGATGGGGAGCGCTTCAATCTCTTTCAAAAAATTTTTCAGATACTCTTCATCGCCAAGCAAAATCTTACGCCGCCTGTCATAGATGATCTTGCGCTGATGATTCATGACATCATCGTATTCAAGCAGATGTTTGCGCGCGTCAAAATGGAACCCCTCGATTTTCTCTTGAGCTGACTCGATCGACTTCGTGACCAGACGATTATAGATAGGCTCATCTTCGGGTATGCCGAACCGCCCCATCATATTTTTAATAGTGTCAGAAGCGAACACCCGCATGAGAGAATCTTCAAGCGACACAAAAAATTGAGTGGTGCCGGGATCCCCCTGACGGCCGGACCGGCCGCGCAGCTGATTGTCAATGCGCCTTGCCTCGTGCCGCTCGGTGCCTAAAACAAATAGCCCCCCGATATTTTTCACCTCTTCATACTTTTGGTTATCGGCTTCGGCCCCGCCCAGCTTTATGTCCACCCCGCGGCCGGCCATGTTAGTGGCCACAAAAACGCCCCCCTTTCTGCCGGCTTGGGCAATAATCTCGCCTTCCCGTTCATGATTCTTGGCGTTTAAGACTTCGTGCGAAATGCCTTGGCGCGAAAGATGAAGAGAGAGGATTTCATTTTTTTGAATGGAAGGCGTGCCGACCAGAACCGGCTGGCCTTTCTCATTCAACTCTTTGATCTTGGCCACTATGGCTTTGAGCTTGCCAGCCTCGGTCTGAAATATAAGGTCGTCTAGATCCTGCCGCTTGTTTTCCCGATTAGTGGGAATGCAAAAAGTCTCCAATCCATACACCTTGGTGAACTCCTCGGCGGATGTCTTAGCCGTGCCGGTCATGCCCGAAAGCTTGGAATAAAGACGGAAATAGTTCTGAAATGAGACGGAAGCAAAAGTGCGCGATTCCTCCTTGATATGGACCCCCTCTTTGGCTTCAATGGCTTGATGCAACCCCTCCGACCAGCGCCTGCCGGGCTGAAGTCTGCCGGTTGACTGATCGACGATGATCGCTTCACCATTCTTTATCACGTAATCTTTATCCAGATGAAAGAGAGCTTTGGCTCTGACAGCCGTCTCGAGATGATGCACATACTTGATCCCCTTGTCGGTATAAATATTCTCCACACCCAAAAATTTTTCTGTCTTCTCGATCCCCTTTTCACTCAAGGTGATGGCGTGCAATTTTTCATCCACATCATAATCTTCCTTTTCAACAAGACGGGCGGCGATCTGGGCAAACTTTTTATACAGATCTTCTGATTCAGCTACCGGCGAAGAGATGATGAGAGGGGTGCGCGCCTCATCAATCAAAATAGAGTCTATCTCATCTACGATAGCGTAACTGTGCGGAAAATCCTCGCGCTGGACCAAACCTTGAGACGAATAGGCCAAATTGTCTCTCAAATAATCGAAACCGAACTCGTGGTTAGTGCCATAAGTGATGTCGGCAAGATACGCCTCTTTGCGTGTGACTGGCCGCAAGAATTGATAACTTACGCGAAAATTGCCAGTCTCGTCTCTCTTTTCATCTTCCCCCTCGGAGACATGGCTTCCATCGTACATGAAACTAGATTCATGATTGAGAACCGAAACAGTCAAGCCAAGCAGAGCGTAAATCTGACCCATCCAGACCGCGTCGCGCCGAGCCAGATAATCGTTCACCGTAATAATATGCACGCCCTTACCAGAAAGCGCGTTAAGGTAGGCAGGCAAAGTGGCCACCAAAGTCTTGCCTTCGCCCGTCTTCATTTCGGCAATCTTACCCTGATGCAAAATAATTCCCCCCAGAAGCTGGACATCAAAATGGCGTTGTCCGAGAGATCTGCGCGCGGCCTCGCGCGTTAAAGCAAACGCCTCTGGCAAAAGCTCGTCCATCGATCGACCACCCGTTAATTCATTTTTTAACGCGACTGTCCTTGCCTTAAGCTCGTCATTAGAGAGAATCTTCATCTCGTCCTCCAGACTGTTCACTCTCTTCACCAAAGGATCGAGGCTTTTCAAATACTTTTCCGTGCCGTCGCCAAATATTTTGCTTAAAATCGACATGATGGTAATTGTAAGAAAAAACTCCCCCAAAGTCTATTGGAGGAGTTCTTTCTCTTGAAAAAGAGAACTATCGCTTCTTTTTCTTTGCTGCTTTTTTCTTTGCCATTTTGTGAAAATTACTTTCTGAAGTCTGCAACAACTTCGACGAAAGGCTGTTGCTCTATGCTTATTATGAAGTAAAAAAAATATTATTCAATATTTTTTTTTGAAAAATCTGTGGATAACTCAAAAAAACTTAAAAACTATTCGAATTGACAAATGTAATACATTTTTATTACAATCAAAACATGAGACAGGTATTAAGCATATCTTTACCAAATGATCTGGCTAAAGAAATTAGGAAAAATGTGACCAAAAGAGGCTTTGGTTCTTTGAGCGCCTATTTCCAACATCTAACCCTAGCTGATCGAGAACATTTAATTTCCGAAGCTGAATTGGTGGAAACAGTAAGACAGTCCCGCAAGGAGTATAAAAAGGGCCAATTCTTGGTTGCGGAATCCTTAGCTCGCCTGATCTAGCATGGTAGTTAAGCGCATTGTCTATTCGCGCGCCTTTCAGAATGAACTTAAAAAAATACCGGCGAAACTTGTGAAGTTAGCCGCGCTCAAAGAAAAAATATTTAGGGATAATCCCCTGCATCCATCACTCCGCCTGCATCAACTTCATGGCAAGCTAAAGGGACTTTGGTCGCTATCGATTACTGCCAACTGTCGCATAATTTTTGAAAGACAAGTGAATGGCGAGATATTTTTTATATCCATCGGCAATCACGATATATATAAGAATCTTTAAAAAGTTATTTTCCAATCGTTGGAGATTTGAAACCGATGATAGAGATAATGATAGTGCCTACCAGAGTGGTAACCAGCATGGCGTTAACATGTAAACCCGGACGATTGACGATGACATAGGTGGTCACGAGCCAAATGACCGTAATCGAGAGAGCAGTCCAAGGGTATTTCATATCTTGCTACATTAGTACATTATTTCGAAATTAACAACTGTCTGACTTCGTCGTAGTTTTCGGCGTAGCTTAGAACGAGATTAGTCAATCGCTCTCTGGCAATCTCCAATATCTCACTGTCTCTCTGTTTTTTCTCAAGCAAGGCCTCGTAGCTTAGATTCTGATAGGTTTCGACCTCTTCTGGTTCTTCCACTTCGGAGAGCCCCCCTTCGGCCACCATCTTTTCAAGTTTCTCTAGCGGATTTAGTTCGAAAAAATATTTTAAGGACGCGATCATATCAAAGGTGGGCGTCAGTCTAAGCGCCACCATATCGGCAATGGCTAAAGTGCGAAAAAAGAGCACTATTTCCATGGGCAACTGCACCTGATATTTTCTGGTAGCCAAGATAATTCTTGGCACCACCAACATGGTATTCTTGCCTCTTTCTTTATACCATGGCGCCAAGATCTCTTCGAGATCTAATCTAAAATTGTCCACCATGATCTCTTCGATTTTCTCCAGCACTTTCTCGTATACCGCTTCGATCTTCTCGCCCCGGGCCTTGAAGACAGAAAGCTCCTTCTCAAAATCTTTCAATACGTCATAGGGCATTCCGGTAAGCATACT